>CAMPKL010000014.1 GCA_946887065.1 uncultured Bryobacterales bacterium | reverse complement strand
GGCGACTTCCAGCAACTCACCGGTCCCGTCAACGTGTCCCTGGACGAAATGTCCCGAGAGGCGGTCCGTGGGCAGCAGCGGCCGCTCAAGGTTCACCCGACGCCCCGGCTCAAGATCGCCGAGATTGGTTCGAGCCATCGTCTCCGGCGAGAGGTCGGCCGCGAAGCCTGCAGGCGTCAGCTCAATCGCAGTGAGGCAGCAGCCGTTGACGGCGATCGAGCCGCCGATTTCCAGATCAGCGAGAACAACGGAGGCCTCGATCTCGATGCGCGCCCCAGCCTGATGGCGATTGACCGACTTGACGGCGCCGGTCTCCTCGATGATGCCCGTAAACAAAGTCGGTCCTCTACAGGTAAGCCTCGACCGCGAACTCGTCTTCTCCCACCATGAATGTGCTCAGCCCGTGCAGACGAATGGCGCCGGAGCGGCTGCGCCGTCCGATGCCGCCCGCCATGGGCAGGGAATCCAGGCCGCCGAGAATCTTGGGGGCATAGTAGATCAGAATTTTGTCGACGATGCCTTCGTCGAGCGAGGCCCAATTCAGTTTGGCTCCGGCCTCGATCATCACTGAAAGCAGCCTCTCCCGTGACGCCCAGTCCAACACTGCCTTGAGGTCGACGCGGCCTAGCGGAGCATCCATGACATGGACGGGAACGCCCCGCTCTTCGAGCAACTCTTTGCGCTTCGGCACTGCCGCGGAAGTTGTCATTACGACGAGGTCGTTGTCATAGGATGCGACAAGCTGGGATTCCACGGGCAGCCGGCAGAGGGAATCGACAACGATCCGCATCAGCGGTTTTCGACGAGGCAGACCAGACCGGTCCGTCAGCAGGGGATCGTCCTCGAGCACCGTGCCGATTCCGGTAAGGATCGCATCGTGGCCGTGCCGTATCTCATGGACGTGCTGGCGGGCCGCTCCGCTGGTGATCCAACCGCTGTTGTCGTCGGGCGCCGCGATCTTGCCGTCCAACGTAGCGGCAGTCTTCAAGGTGACGAACGGCCGCCCTGTCCGCATGTAGTGAAAGAACGGCTCGTTCAACCGGGCCGCCTCGCGGCGGAACTCGTCAGCGACCTCGACTTCGATTCCCGCCGCGCGCAGGCGCTCGAATCCCCTGCCGCGTACCTCCGGATTTCCATCTTCTAACGGCGCGACAACTCGCCGGATTCCTGCAGCGACGATGGCGTCCGAACAGGGGCCAGTGCGCCCGTGGTGGCTGCAAGGCTCCAAGGTGACGTAGAGAGTACCGCCGCGAGCGCGCTCTGCTGCGCTATCCAACGCGACGATCTCCGCATGTTTCACGCCGTCGTAAGTGTGAAAGCCTTCGCCCGCTAGGTTGTCGTTTTGGTCGACCACAACGGCGCCGACCATCGGGTTGGGGCTGGCCAGAGCGTGGCCTTTGGCGGCAAGCTTGAGCGCTTGTCGCAAGAACTGACGGTCGAGGTCGGTCATACTTCAAACAACGCTCGAACGAATGTTTCAGGATCGAACTTTTCTAGATCTTCCACTTTCTCGCCCACGCCAATATATCGAATCGGCAGCTTGAGTTCGCTCGCGATGGCGACGACGATGCCGCCCTTGGCGGTGCCGTCCAGCTTGGAGAGAACCAATCCGGTCACGCCTGCTGTTTGGGTGAACTGCCGCGCCTGTTCCAGGCCATTCTGACCGGTTACCGCGTCGACGACCAGCAAGACCTCGTGAGGCGAACCGGGAACCAGCCGTTCTGAGGTACGCTTCATCTTTTCTAGTTCGGCCATGAGGCCTGACTTCGTGTGCAGCCGTCCAGCGGTATCAACGATGACGACATCGGTCCCACGGGCTTTGGCTGCTTGCAGCGCATCGAACAGCACGGCGCTGGGATCGGAACCTGGCCTTTGGCGAATGACTTCGACGCCGGTTCTTTCGCCCCAAACTTCAAGCTGCTCGATAGCCGCCGCACGAAACGTATCGGCGGCGCACAACAGCACGCTTTTGCCTTGATTCTTGAGATAGTGCGTCAGCTTGCCGATCGTGGTCGTTTTCCCGGTGCCGTTTACGCCTACGACCATGATGACCTGCGGATGGGCGTTGATCGCCGGCGAATCGGCGCTTGCCCGCTCCAGAATGTTCGCCATGTGCTTAGCGAGATGCGCCTTGAGCTCCGCGGGATCTTTGAGTTGATTGCGGTTCAGTTGGTCTCGAACGGCGGTGAGGATCTCATCCGTGGTACGAACCCCGATGTCGGCACTGATCAACGCCGTCTCCAGTTCCTCCAACAGGTCCTCGTCGATCTCCTTTTTGCCCTGAAAGATATCGTCAATCCGTTCGACCAGATTGTCGCGGGTCTTCGCCACCGCTTTTTGAAAGCGTTCGTAGATCGTTGGCTCCGGAGGTGGCCCGAACAACGACTGAATCTAGATCTGGAAGCGCCGCCGCCGGTTTCCGGGGCCGCTCCATCCATTTTACCAACCCAACCGCGCAATTCCCGCAGGCTCAGCGGTGGCCCATGGGGACCGGCTGGGTACGAAAGGCCCGGTGCTCCCTAAGGAGGTCTTCGTAATACCTGGTACTACTCCAGATGTGGTACTTGCGGTAAGCCCATTGTTGAATTGTCGGTACCGAATCTCCAGAGATAGGATGCTTCTAGTACTAGTAACTTGCCGAGGTGAGGCCCATGACAAACAGAATCTGGAAGAAATTCATTCAGCTCTCCATCTGGAGAGATCAAAGCGGTCAGGACATGGTCGAGTACGCGCTGATGTGCGGCTTTATCACCGTCGCTGCGGGCGCTGCGTTTCCGCCGGTGGGCGAACAGATCTCGGAGATCTTTTCAAAGCTCAACAGCTGCCTCGAAGCGGCGGCCATCTAATAGACCAACGCAGACGGCGTAGACCGGAGCCATTCCCCTCGGCAATCCCGTTCTTCCTCTGTTTGATTAGGTCTTATTCGGCTCCAGCGCGGACCGGCGCTCCCGAACCGCGTTGAACTCGCATCCGAGCAGTACGATCACGCTCGACAGGTAGGTCCAGATTAGCAGCACAATTACGGCCGAGATGCTGCCGTAGAACTCGCGGTAGCGGGGAATCGTCTGGACATACAGCGTGAAGAGTCCAGTTGCCGGGGCCCACAAGGCCGCGGCCAGCGCGGCCCCCGGTAATATTCCGCGCCACGATTGTTCGCGGTGAGGCCCCAGGTAGTAAAGCAACGAAATCATCAGCGTTACCGTTGGCAGCGCGACGATCCACCAAGCCGCTACCGCGCCGATGTTAACCGCCTCGGAGCCGGCGACCCTAGGCAAGACCCACCCGACCGCCTGCCGCGAGAGGATCAAAGCGAGGTGGGCTACAGTCAGCGGTCCAATTGACAGAAACACCAGGATGAAGGCCACGCCGTAATCGTGCAACAGCGTGCTGCGGCGCGGAGCCCGGTATGCGGCTCGAAACCCTTCCATGAGGCTGATGACCAGATCGGCTGCGAAGACTAAGGACGCCATCGCGGCAGCCACTAGCACCGCGACCGAATGGTCTTCCGCCACGGTCAGGTAGTCGGCAAGCAGTCCCCGCACGCGCGGCGGCAGCACCGCCCCCATGGCTAGCGACATTTCATCCAGCGTCCGCTGCGCGTTGTTGCGAAGCAACAGGTTCGTGGCCACGACGAGGCCGGGAAACAAGGCCAGAACGGCTGAGTAAGAAACGGCCTTGGCCAAGATGAAACAATTGTCGTCAACGGCATGCCGAAGGGCGGCGCCGAAATCGGACACACACTGTTTCAGCTGGCCCAATCGTCCGGCGCCTCTCCGCCTTAGCATGTCACGGCGGGACAGGTGGACACGCCTTCTCGCCGGTCGGCGCCCCGATCCAAGCCAATCTCTAGTAAATTGATAGAGAATGTCATGGATCTCTCTGTAAAAGGTGAATACGCCCTTAGAGCCGTCTTTGAGTTGGCCTGTCGCGAGACCGACGAGCCGGTCAAGATTGCCAAGATCGCTGAGCGTCAGCAGATCCCGCAGAAGTTTCTTGAGTTGATTCTGGCTCAACTGAAACAGGGCGGGTTCCTCGGTTCGCGGCGCGGCGCCGACGGCGGCTACTACTTGGCCCGGTCGGCGGACAGCATCACCGTGGGGGATATCTTGCGTCACATTGATGGGCCGACGACGCCCGCTCATCGGATCGGCCAAGGCGAGGTAGGCAGCGATTCGCCCTTCCCCGAGCTGTGGCAGAAGGTCGAGAGGGCGCTCTCGAGCGTGATCGACCGGACCAGCTTCGCCGACCTTGTCGTGCGCTGGAAAGAAAACCGCGCGCGCAAGGTCGTCAACTGGGAAATCTAGACGGATCGATCATGGCCAAGATTTTCAAAGACAACTCTTACACCATCGGCAACACGCCGTTGGTCCGCTTGAACCGTATTACCGACGGCGCCAAGGCGATTCTTCTGGGCAAGGTCGAAGGCCGCAATCCCGCGTTTTCCGTGAAGTGCCGCATTGGCGCGTCGATGATTTGGGACGCGGAGAAGCGCGGCATCTTGAAGCCCGGCATGGAACTGGTCGAGCCGACCAGCGGCAATACCGGCATCGCCTTGGCGTTCGTCGGCGCAGCTCGCGGCTACAAAGTGACCTTGACGATGCCGGTCACCATGTCGGTCGAGCGCCGCCGGGTCCTGAAGATGCTTGGCGCCAATCTGGAGTTGACCCCGGGCGAGGACGGCATGTACGCCGCCATCGAACGAGCGGAGAGACTGGTGGCCGCCGCCCCGGATAAGCGCATCCTCCTGCAACAGTTCAAAAACCCCGCGAATCCGCGCATTCACCTCGAGACGACGGGTCCGGAAATCTGGGATGACACGGACGGTGCGATCGACGTCCTCGTCTCGGGCGTCGGTACGGGCGGTACGATTAGCGGCGTCTCGCAATACATCAAGAAGAAGAAAAAGAAGAAGATCATCTCGGTTGCGGTCGAGCCCGAGCGTAGTCCGGTCATCCAGCAGACGCTTGACGGCCTGCCGATCCGTCCTGGGTATCACGCCGTACAGGGAATCGGCGCGGGCTTCATCCCCGACACGCTAGATCTGAAAATGGTTGACCGCGTCGAACCCGTCGGTGATGACGAGGCGATCGAGTACGCTAAACGTCTCGCGCAGGAAGAGGGCCTGCTTTGCGGCATCTCCTGCGGCGCGGCGACGGCGGTCGCTTGTCGGCTGGCTAGACAGCCTGAGTTCGAAGGCAAAACCATCGTGGTGATTCTGCCCGATGCCGGCGAGCGCTATCTGTCTAGCCCGCTGTTCGACAGCATCAGCTGAGTCTGCAGCCTAGAGGCGCTCCGCAATCAGCCGCTGCAAAACAGGCCGAGCCAGTGCGGCGAGGGTTGGGTTCGCGTACCCTGCCCACGATATCGGGCTGGTCGTATCCAGCGGAGCGTCGAGCAGCGCGCCCTCCGGCGTTTCGACGATTCCTCCCAATTCAGTAAGAATCATTGCCGTGCAAATGTCATAGGGATGGCAGGTGAGCGACAGGCTCAGCCCCAGTGTGCGGAATGCCTGCGGCCGCAGATCAATCCACATCCGGTCTCTGCCGCTGCAGAGTTCATAAACCTGCCCGCCTGTCGAAACGTACTGATCGTCAAACACCAGCGGCGCGGCCTGCGGCTCGTTCCCATGCAGCTCTGTCCAGAACGCTTCCTCGAGATCCGCGAGCAGCGCCTTGCCCTGAGGGAAAAATTTCGACACTCCGGCGAAGCTTTGCCGGAAGTCCGCCGCGCCCGAGGGTGTGGGCCTCCACGCTGAGCGGCCGCCGCCGCGGACGTCGATCGCCTCGGCGATGACGCCCTCGCCGCGCACCGCGCTCAGTTGGTCCGCCCTCCACTGCTTCGTCACGGGCAGTTCGGTCATCGCAGTCACAACGATGTCGCTCAATCGCGTTTCGCCGCCGCGTTGGGGAGCGATTCCGGCCAACGCCCAGGCGCTGCGTTTGTCGTGCATCCAGCCGCGCGTGCCGTCAATCGGGTCGACGATGCACTTCCACTTCGTGTCGCCGACGCGCACGCCGGTTGGGAAGACCACGGCTTCGTCATCGATACCCTCCATGACCAGCTCGACCGGTTCCGCGGAGGGCCAATGACGGGACATCCAGTTGAGGACCGTCCGTTCGACTACTTTATCGATCTGAAAGATCGTGTCGGCCTTGGTTTCCGCGACGATCGCCGCAAGTTGGCCTGGCGCCATGCCGGCTTGCTGCTCGAGGATAGCTTCGAGAACAGCGTCCTGAAGTCGGCAGAGCAGAACGCGGAATTCGGCAAGTTCTTTGCGCACGGCGCCTAGGAGCCGGACCCTTCTTCGATCGGCATGCCGGCGTCCTTCCAAGCTCGCCAGCCGCCGGCCAGCGAAAACACAGACTTATAGCCCATCTTTTGCAGCGCGTCCGCCGCAAGCGCGGAACGGTATCCGCCGCCGCAGTACAGCACGATCTTCTTGTCGGCCTCGGGAATCACCGTCTCGATATCCCGCTCGATGATGCCTTTACCCAAGTGGATCGCGCCTGTCGCATGTGAGGCGTTCCATTCGGAATCCTCGCGGACATCGACGAGAACAAAATCTACCGACGAGTCCGTGTCGCCACGAACTTCTTCGACGGAAATCTCTCGAACTCGAGAAAGCGAATCGTTAACGATGGCTAAGAATCCGGGAGAGTGCTTCATATGCCCCGATTCTAGCGCGGGCTCGGTGGGGGCCTTAGATCTCAGGATCCAGCATCTGCACGCCAGTCGGGAGATCGAAGAGCTTGTCGTCAAGAGGCTGATTCACCTCTACCTCCGACGCGTACTGCTCGAAGATCCGGTCTCCATCGCGTTCACGCCGTATGTTCCAAGGTAGAATCGCGCCGCCCACTTTGCGGTACTTGGACCAAATGGTCTTCTCCTCGTAGGGAACTCGAGTCTTCGGATCCCGGCGTAGGTAAAGCTGCTGGTGCGGCAAACCGTCGCTGCGCCGGAAGTAGATCGTCACCAACTCTCCTTCAGAGTCAGTAATCTCAACCGCCTCGGTTGGCTCGTTATCGATGATCTCCGCGCCCGCGTGGTAAAAATACAGGCCCGCCTCGTCCATCCGATAGCGCAGGAAGTAGAAAAAGTCGCGCCGCACTCCGATTCGATATCTTTCCAGCACGTCAGGCAGCATGGGCCGCGCCCCGAGGTAGGTCACCTCCCAGCCCTTGCCGTTGCGGAACACCGAGTAGTAGTCGCCTTCCTCCGTGTAAACTTCGCGGCGGCTGACCGGCAGCCACTCCGAGTCCATGTTCGGCTGCATTGCCTCGAAACGGTCGTACATGGTCACCCGCGCCAGCCCGGTTACCTGCGCGTTGTAGAACGAGTAAGCCCGGCCGACGGCAGTGATATTTCGAACTTCGAGGAACGCGTCGCCGCCGAGCTTATGGAGCGCCTCATCGATGATCTGGCGTCCCCGTTCTTGTCGTGTTTGCGCCAGCCCGCGAGGCCCGGCCAGGAACGTGCCTGCCGCCGCCAATCCGATCGCCGTCCGGCGAGAGATCTTCTGTGACGCTTCCGATTGCATCTTTGGTATGGGACGTCCTTCCGGCTGACATTGTTGCATGGAGATTAACCCTTTCCGGGCCGGGGATAGTTCCATGAAAGAAAGGCGTCCCAGCCGCGATCTCCCAACAGCGCCCGCTGCCACATAAAGACCCGTGCCGAAGCCGTAACGGGATAACGGGGCTTCGGCCGATCAACTGCCAGGGCATACGCGACCTTATTGGCCACATCGCTCGGCTCCCCCCCAAGTTTGGCGGCCAGGCCTTCTGTATAGGCGTCTTTTGTTGCTCGCTTCACCTTAGCCATCAACGCCCGGTATGGGCTGTCCTCACGTTGCGCCGGTACGCTCGCAATCGCCGTCTCCGAAAACTCGGTCCGAATCAGGCCAGGCTGGATCAGAATGACGTCGATGCCCAATCCCCCGACCTCAAACCGCAGGGCGTCACTGAAGGCTTCCAGCGCATACTTCGTTGCGTGATAGTAGCCCCCACCTGGAAATACCAACGTCCCGCCCATCGACCCCAAGTTGACGATCCGGCCCCGCCCGGCGCGCCTCATGCCGGGCAACGCGAGTTGGGTGAGCGCGGCCAAGCCGAAGAAATTGGTTTCGAACTGCCTTCGGACCAATTCGATAGGGGTCTCTTCGATCGTCCCCGACTGGCTGAATCCAGCGTTGTTGACCAGCGCGCCGACCGAGCCGCACTCCG
Organism: uncultured Bryobacterales bacterium; assembly: GCA_946887065.1. Next base: position 8,970 of record CAMPKL010000014.1, on the reverse strand, counting down.
CCTCAACTTGCGCGACCGCCCGCTCCCTGGACGCCTCGTCGGTCACGTCCAATTCGATTGTGCGGCAGCCTGCCTGGGCTAAGCCCTCTATCGAAGCCGCCCGTCGAGCCGTCGCGTAGACCATCCATCCGGCGTCCCTCAGCCGCAACGCCGTCGCCCTGCCGATCCCGCTCGAACAACCTGTGATCAGCACAGCCTTCTTCTGATCGCTCATTGCGTCCAGTCTACGCGCACGAAGGGCGCCCGCGATCTCGATACAATGGCGCTCAGATGGGCGCGGTAATGAGTTGGGACGAGTTGGTCGCGGCTCGCAGTACCTGGAAGGCGGCCGGCGAAAAAGTCGTTTTCACCAACGGCTGCTTCGACCTTCTGCATCCGGGGCATGTCCGCGTACTGGAGAAATCCCGCAGCCTGGGCGATCGGCTAATCGTTGCCATCAATAGTGACGAAAGCGTTCATCGGCTGAAAGGTCCGAACCGGCCCATCCTCGACGAGCGGGAGCGGGCCGAAACGCTGGCCGCCTTTGCCGCCGTCGATGCCGTGGCTATTTTCGACCAAGATACGCCGGAAGAAATCATCGCTCGCGTCGTGCCCGACATCCTCGTCAAGGGAGCCGACTGGGCTCACTGGGTCGCCGGGCGCGACACCGTTGAAGCCGCCGGCGGCGAGGTCAAGCTCGTGGCGCTCGAGCCGGGCTTTTCGACCACCGACGTCGTCGAGAAGATATTGGCCCTTCACGATAAAAAGTAGACCGAAGAGAAACCTCTGCTTTGATCCACCCTTCCTTACGCGAACTCTTCGACGAGCTTGCCCGTCAACCCGCGTTCCTAGAAGCGGTGCAAGCAATCCGCCTGGGCGAGCCGGCGAATGTCTCGATCGGAGGACCCAGTCTGATCGGGCAAGCCGTCCTCGCCGTGTTGCTTCAGCGCGCCCTTGATAGCCCGGTCCTCGTCATTGCTCCGGACTCCGCTTCGGTCGACGTGCTGCTCAATGCGGCCGAGGCAGTCGACGATCTCCTTGGGCCTCAAGCCAAGCGCGTAGGGCCACTAGCGCTCCCATCCCACGACGTGACGCCTTTTGACGGTTTGTCGCCGCATGCGGACGTTAGCGAAAAGCGCGGCATCGCCTTGTGGCGCCTTGCCCACGGTTCGGCGTCGGTCGTCGTAGCGCCCATCGCCTCGGCGCTCATCAAAACCGCGGCGCCGGACTTCGTCCGCAATCTGGCCTGGTCGATCGGCATTAGCGACGAGTTCTTCCTTGAGGACCTGGAAGCCGGACTCGCGGCGGTCGGCTACGTTCGCCATGAGCCAGTCGAGATGGCCGGCCAGTTCTCGATTCGCGGCGGCATCTTCGACGTCTTCTCGCCGGAGTCCGAAGCGCCGGTGCGTATTGAAATGGCCGGCGACCAAGTCGAGTCGATCCGCGAATTCGATCCCGAGACGCAAAAGAGCCTGCGGCCGGCCCGCTCGACCATCATCCTGCCGGTCTCCGAGTACCCCGTCTCCAGCGAGGGCGGCGCCGACCAGTTGCTCATCCTCAAGCCTGGCTGGGAGTTCTCAGCCGCTATCGCCGCGAAGCGCCAATCGACAGTCCTCGATATGAACGACCGTACAGTCGTCCTGTGGTGTGAGCCTGGACTGGTCCAGACGGAAGCCGACAAGCGTTGGGACCGGTTGCGAGCCAAGAGCGGGCGGGACGATCAACTGGAACCGTCTGAGTTTTATCTCCAACTGGACGAGCTCCGAGAGCGAGCGAATTCATTCGACCAGCTTTCGTTCGAGAATCTTGGCTCGGCTGAACAGGAGAACGCTCCGGAGATAAGAACGAGCCGCACCCCGCGATTCCAGGGCGTGATCTCCCATGCGATGCAAGAGCTGAAGGCCCGCGTCGCGGAAAAGAATCGCGTCCTTGTCGCCGGCGCCTCGCTCGGCGATGTCGAGCGCTTGGCGGATATTTTCACCGAGTACGGCATTCCTTATCACCTCTTGTTGGGCGAGCAGGCGCGCCAGCTCAGCCCTTACTTGCAAGAGCGCGCAACGCTGGCCGGCTCCGGGCACGGAGCGCTCATCGTCCGCTCCACCCTAACCGATGGCGTAGCCTTCCCCGATGCGCGGACCATTCTCTACGGCGGCGAGGACATTTTCGCCGCCTCCGAACTCGTCGCTCGGCCGGAGAGACGCAAGACCGTCGCTTCCACGTTTCTCTCCGATCTCGAAGACCTCGCGGTCGGCGACCTGGTTGTTCACTCCGAGCATGGCGTCGGCCGCTACCAGGGCATGACATCGATCTCGCAGGGGTCCCGGCAAGAAGACCTCATGGTGATCGAGTACGCGGAACGGGCCAAACTCTACGTCCCTCTTTCGCGGCTCGATCTGATCCAGAAACATCACGGTTCCGGCGGCCGCCAGCCGAGCCTCGACCGCATGGGCGGACAGACCTGGACCCGCACCAAGTCCAAAATCAAAGCCCGCCTGGTCGACATGGCTGACGAGTTGCTCAAGCTCTACGCCGAACGACGCATGGCCGAGGGCTTCTCCTTCTCGCCCGACGGCGAATTCCAGCGGGAGTTCGAAGATTCGTTCAAGTACACGCCCACCAAAGACCAGCGCCAGGCCGTCAAAGAGGTCAAGCAGGACATGGAGTCGTCCACCGCGATGGACCGGCTCATCTGCGGCGACGTCGGTTTCGGCAAGACCGAGGTCGCCATGCGCGCCGCCTTCAAAGCCCTCGGAGACGATAAACAAGTCGCCGTGTTGGCTCCAACGACCGTTTTATCCTTCCAACATTTCGAAACCTTCAAACAGCGGTTTGCCTCTTTCCCCGTCACCATCGAGATGCTCAACCGTTTCCGCTCGCCAAGCCAGCAGAAAGAGATTCTTGAGCGGGTCGCGGCGGGGCGCGTGGACATCTTGGTCGGTACCCACCGCATCCTGTCCAAGGACGTCGAGTTCGCCGACCTCGGCCTGCTGATTGTCGATGAGGAACAACGTTTCGGCGTCCGCCACAAAGAGCGCCTCAAGCAGATTCAGAAGAACGTCGACGTGCTTAGCATGAGCGCGACGCCCATCCCCCGCACGCTGCACATGTCTTTGGTCGGCTTGCGCGATATCTCCATCATTCAGACGCCTCCCAAGGACCGCTTGGCCATCCAAACCGTCGTCTCCCCCTTCTCCGAGGCCTTAATCCAAACCGCTATCGAGCGCGAACTGGGGCGTGGAGGACAGATCTACTTCATCCACAACCGGGTCGAATCCATCTGGGAAATGGCGGCGCTCGCTCAAAAACTGGTTCCCTCGTTGCGCATCGGGGTCGGGCACGGCCAACTCGCCGAGAAAGAACTTGAGAAAGTGATGCTCAAGTTCATGAACCACGAGTACGACATGCTCATGGCGACGACCATCGTCGAGAACGGTCTCGACATCCCCTTGGCGAACACGATTCTGATCAATCGCGCCGAAAACTACGGCCTATCGGAGCTTTATCAGCTGCGCGGCAGAGTCGGCCGCTCCGACCGCAGGGCCTATGCCTACCTGCTGGTTCCCGAAGACAAAGAGCTAACCGACATCGCCCGCAAGCGCCTAGCGGCATTGAAGGAGTTCAGCGAACTGGGTTCCGGATTCAAGATCGCGGCTCTGGACTTAGAGTTGCGCGGGGCGGGCAATCTGCTGGGGGCCGAACAGAGCGGGCAGATTGGCGCGGTCGGTTTCGAGACCTACTGCCGCTTGTTGGAGGAGACAGTCCGCGAACTCCGCGGAGAGGAAGTAGAGGCCGAGGTCCGCACGAATCTACGGCTCCAGATCGACATCCACATCCCGCCGGAATATATCGCGGACGAAGCGCAGCGCCTGCGCGCCTACAAACAGCTAGCCGGCATCTCTTCCGTCGAGGATCGTGAGAGCGCAGCCGCCGCGCTGGCTGATCGCTACGGGCCGCTGCCCGAAGCGGTCGTTAACCTGATGGACTACGCCATGCTCAAGAGTCTCGCCGAGCGGCTGCGTGTCGAAGCCATAGAGCGCCGCCAATCTCGCATTTCCCTCCGCTTTCGAGAAGACTCCAAGATCGACCCCGAGCGGCTGATGCGCTATGTCGCCTCGACGCCGGGCGTTTCTTTCTCGCCGACGGGCGAAATGCAGTGGAGCGGGGCGCCCACCGAGGGGCCGCGATTGCTCCATGCCCTGCGCGAGCTTTTGGGACGGATAGCGGCTTAGCCGGCTTGCCTAGACTTTGTCTCTTGGGCGTGAAACCACTACCATGAGTAGAGCGTACTTTGGATGATTGTGCCCAGGCGTCCCCGCCGGAGCCGCAGATCGAACGTTATGAGTCTCTTACGCCTTACACTCCTATCCCTTTGCCTTGCTGCCGTTAGTTTCGGCGAAACGGCCATCGTCGAGGAAATCATCGCCAAAGTCAACGGCGATATCATTCTGCGGTCTCAACTGGAGAATGCCCTCTCGGAACTTCGCCGCGAGGTCGAGGCCAATCAGGAGGCGACGCCTGCTCAGAAACAGGAGTTGCTTGAACGCCGCGAGAAGAACATCCTCAGCGATCTAATCGATGAGCGTCTGTTGGTGGGGAAAGGGGACGAGTTAGGCGTCAACGTCGAGGCCGACGTTTTGCGTCAACGCGACTCCATCATGAAGCAGGCGAAAATCACCGACATCGAAGAGTTCGAGCGCTGGGTCAACCAGCAGACGGGCATGCCGGTCGAGGATCTCATGGATAGAATGCGTCAGCAGTTCATGACGCAGGCCGTAATCGGGCAACAGGTCAGCAGCCGCATCTCCGTAACCCGCGAAGAGATTCAAAAATACTACGACGAACACAAGGACGACTTCGTTCGCTCCGAAGGCATTAGACTCGCGGAAATCCTGATCTCCAACGAGAGCGCGACCACCGAGGCAGCGCTCGCCGAGGTCGAAAAGGAAGCGCGTGACGTGCATGCCCGAGTCGCCCGCGGTGAACGATTCGACGAAATGGCCCGCCGGTTCTCCGATAGCGAAGCCTCCAAGGAACAAGGCGGCGACATTGGCATCTTTCGCCGCGGCGATTTACAGAAAGAGATCGAAGACAAAGTCTTCGCGGCAAGCGCGAACCCGGGCTACGTCACCGATCTGATCCCCGTGACCCGCGGCTGGCTGATTCTCAAAGTCACCGACCGCCGTCGCGAGGGTTTAGCCGAGCTTGAAGAAGTCGAACAAGAGATCCGCAACATCCTCATGGCGCCGCGCTATCAGCCGGCAATTCGCGAGTACCTAGCTTCGTTGCGCGAAGACGCCTACATTGAGATTCGGCCCGGCTACGTCGACACCAACGCAGTCGAAGGCAAAGACACTTCTTGGAGCGATCCGGCCAAACTGGCGCCGGTAACCACAACCCGCGACGAACTGCTCAACAAAAAGAAAAAGAAGAAGCTCCTCTGGCTTATTCCGCTAGGCGGCGGGGGCGATGAGGAGTCCGTTGACGAGCCGGCAACGGCAGTCCCGGCGACCGAAGAGTAACCGGCGTCGTGAAGGCTCACTACATAGAAGATCTGCAAGAGAATGAGCGCGTCGACGCGTTTTACCTGGTGCAATCCAAAGAAGTTCGCACCAAGAAGAACAGCGGCGAGCCCTACTTGTCGCTCATTCTTTCCGACCGCACGGGCTCAATCGAAACCAAAATGTGGGACGGCGTCGAAGCTATCGCCGATCTTTTCGACAAGGACGACTTCGTCAAGGTTCGGGCCACTGTTCAGCTCTACCGCGACAAGCCTCAACTCGTCGTCCATAAGCTGCGCCGCGCCGAAGACGGCGAAATCGACCTTGACGATTTCATCCCGCACACCAAGCAAGACATTGGCGAGATGTGGGCGACCCTGCGCGCCAACGTCGAGGCCTTTGAGAACCCGCATCTCAAGGCGCTGCTGCTTGCGTTTCTCGATGATCCCGAATTCGCCGACCGCTTCAAAATCGCGCCTGCCGCGAAGACCCTGCATCACGGTTTCATCGGCGGCTTGCTTGAGCACGTGTCGTCGCTGATGCGGCTCGCCAAACTGGTCGCCTCAAATTACGATTATCTCGACGTTGAGCTTTTGCAAACCGGCGTCGTGCTGCACGACATGGGCAAGCTCGACGAACTAACCTACGAGCGGACCTTCGGCTACAGCAGCGACGGCCAATTGCTCGGTCACATCACTATCTGTTTACAGTGGATCGACCGTAAATGCGCGGCTCTGCCCGACTTTCCCCCACGGCTGAAACGGCTCATCGAACACATGGTGCTCAGCCACCACGGACGTTACGAATTCGGCTCGCCGAAGCTGCCGATGTTCCCTGAAGCCCTTGCCCTGAGCTACATCGACGACCTGGATTCCAAACTCGAAAGCATGCGCGCATCGCTCGTCAACGAGACCTCCGAAGGCGTCGAGTGGACCCGCTACAACTCTTCGCTCGAGCGCTCTCTGGTAAACCCAGTCGAGTTTCTGGCCGGCCCCAGAGAACCCGCGCCGCCCGCCGAACCGCCGCCTCCGCTGCCCAAGGCCGCCCCGGCCAGCCCCAGCCTCTTCGCCGAAAAATTGCAAGGCGCCCTCGGCCCAAAGTAATTCCGCCGACTCCGGCTCGGAAGTAGATGCGGAAGCGGAGCGACGGTTCGCTCCCGCTAAAATGAGCGTTGCGCATGGCCCTTCTCGATCGTCTCAATCCTCAACAGAAAGAAGCCGTGCTGCATGTCGACGGCCCGCTGTTGATCCTTGCCGGGGCAGGAAGCGGCAAGACCCGCGTCATCATTTCGCGCATTGTGCACCTCATCGAAGAGCACGGCGTCGCGCCTTGGTCGATCCTCGCCGTCACCTTCACCAATAAGGCCGCCGCGGAAATGCGCGAGCGCGTACAGGCCGCCCTAGCCGAGAGCGGACGCCCGCTGTCTTCGCTGCCGATGGTGTCGACTTTCCACTCCTTCTGCGTGCGCATGCTGCGCAGCCACGGTGCGCCGCTGGCCGATGTCCGGCCCGGTTTCACCAAACAGTTCAGCATCTACGACGCAGCCGACCAGTTGACCGTCATCAAGAACGTATTCAAGGACCTCGGCCTCGACGAAAAGAACTTCACCAAGCCGCGTTCGGCCTTATCGGCCATCTCCACGGCCAAGAACCAAGGCCTAGGTCCGCAAGATCTTTACGGGCAAGCGACATCGCAGCAAGCCGAGAAAATGGCCCTCGTCTACGAGCGCTATCAAGGCGCGTTGCAGTCCGCCAACGCACTCGACTTCGACGACCTTTTGCTTGAAGCGGTGCGCCTGCTGCAGCACTCTCCGGAGGCGCGCCGGCAAGTCGGCGGACGTTACAAGTACGTCATGGTCGACGAGTACCAAGACACCAACCGCCCGCAGTACGAGTTGCTGCGCCTGCTCACCGAGTCGCACGACAACGTCTGCGTCGTCGGCGATGAAGACCAGTCCATCTACTCCTGGCGCGGCGCCGAGATTCGCAATATCCTCGACTTCGAACACGACTTCGTGAACGCCAAGTCCATTCGCCTTGAGCAGAACTATCGCTCGACCAAACGTATTCTCGAAGCCGCCTCCGTCGTCGTTGCCAATAACGAAGCCCGCAAGGGCAAAAACCTTTGGACCGAAGGCGACGAAGGCGACAAGATCGTCTTCTATCAGAGCGGCGATGCCGAGGCCGAAGCGCTATTCGTCGCCGACGAACTGCATCGCTATCTCACCGAAAACCCGACTAGCCGTGCGGCCGTCCTCTACCGGACCAACGCCCAGTCGCGGCAAATTGAAGAAGCCCTGCGCCGCTACGGCCGCAAGTACACCGTCGTCGGCGGCCTCAGCTTTTACCAGCGCGCCGAAGTCAAAGATCTCCTCGCCTACCTCAAGCTGGCCACGACCCCCGAAGACCTCGTCGCCCTCATGCGCGTCATCAACACTCCCGCGCGCGGTGTTGGCAAGACGACATTCGACTCCTTGCAACAGATGGCCCAAGAGGAGAAGACCAGCGTCTGGACCGCCATCAATTCCGCGGTCGACCACAGGAAGCTGCCGGCCCGCGCCCATGCCGCGCTCAAGGTCTTCCGCCATCTCGTCGAGCGCATGCAAGAGAAGGTCGCCAACGAACCTGTCGATCAAGCCTTGCTGTGGATCTACGAAGAGACCGGCTACAAGCGCATGCTCGAGACTGATCCCTCCGTCGAGGCGCAAGCGCGGCAAGAAAACATCAACGAACTGCTCAACGCCGCCGCAGACGCGGCTCAACGCGATGAGACCGTGCAAGAGTTCCTCGACCACGCGGCGCTGATCTCCGAGTCCGACAAGATCGAGGACTCATCGCAAATTCTTTTGATGACCCTGCACAATGCCAAGGGACTGGAGTTTCCCTGGGTTGCGCTCATCGGCATGGAAGAGACGCTCTTCCCGCATAGCCGCTCCATCGAAGACCCCACCGCCCTCGAAGAGGAGCGCCGTCTCTGCTACGTCGGCATGACCCGCGCCGAGCGGAAGCTCTACCTCACCTGCGCCCGCACCCGGCGTCGGTTCGGCGGCGGCGCGCCCGATCGGATGACCCCCTCGCGTTTCCTGCGTGAAGTTCCGCCGATCCTCATCGATGACCGCACCGTCGGCGGCTCGGAGCTATTCGGCTTCAAGACCCGCGCTTTCGATACCGGCGACGGCGTCGATCTATTCGGCGAACGCAGCGCCGTCCGCCAAATTGCCGAGTCCCGCCTCGCCTCTAGCCGCAAACTGTCAGGCGAAACCTACGACTCCGCCGACGCCGTCGCGGGGTTCTTCCAAAAACGCGGCCTGCCGTTCAAGCCCAGCGGTCAGCCTTCAGCTAAGCTTCAACCTGCCGCTCGCCCCGCCGCGCCGCCGCCGCAACAACGGCCCTCGGCGGCCGCCCCCGCATCAACCAAGAAGCCCGTCGGCCCCAAGCGCAACGGCGCCCGCGTCCGCCACGCCCAATACGGCCTCGGCACCAAACTCCCCCGC
>CAMPKL010000013.1 GCA_946887065.1 uncultured Bryobacterales bacterium | reverse complement strand
GACGCCGCCCCCGGCCAGCCAGACGGAGAAGCCGTAGGGATTGTGGTCCCGGCCCGTGCCGCTTTCAGAGACCGGCGTGCGGCCGAATTCCCCGCCCCACACAACCAGCGTTTCCTCAAGCAGTCCCCGGCGTTTTAAGTCGCGCACGAGAGCTGCCGTGGCCTGATCCATTTCGGGGCATCGCTCCCTGAGGTTCTTTTCGATGTCCTTGTGATCATCCCAGACCTGGCCGGCACCGCAATTCACGTGGATATACCGAACGCCCGCTTCCACCAGGCGACGGGCAAGCAAGCAGCCGTTGCCCATTGACCCATCGCCGTACTCGGCGCGGACCGCCTCCGACTCTTTGCGGATATCAAAAACATCCAAGGCTTCGAACTGCATGCGGTAGGCGGCTTCCATGGACTTAATGCGTCCTTCGAGGTACGCATCTTCGCCAAACCCTTCGCTGTACACGCGGTTAAGGGCTTGCATGGCGTCCAACTGCGTCCGCTGTTCATCCGCATCGGCCCACGGATTGCGCAAGTCGGGAATCATTTTTTCCGGCTCGGCCTCGGACACGTCAAATGAAATGCCTTGGTGTTCTGCCGACAGGAAGCCGGATCGCGACAGGGAACCACCGCGTCCGCCGCCGGAACCAAGCACGACGAAAGCCGGCAGGTTCTCATTTTCCGTTCCCAATCCGTACGATACCCATGCTCCCGTCGAGGGACGAGTGGCGAGGATACTGCCGGTGTGGAAAAGGCTGCGAGCGGGCGTGTGGGTCGGATTGAAGGTGTACATCGAGCGGATCAGACAGATCTCATCGATGACCGACGCCGTCTGCGGCATCAGTTCGCTGACTTCGATGCCGCTCTGACCATGCTTCTGAAAGGCGAACGGAGTGGGCAAGAGCCCGCCGGTCTGCCGCTCCGTTCGCAGATCCACGGAGTCCGGACGCTGGCCTTGGTACTTCAACAGGGCGGGCTTGGGATCGAACATGTCCACATGAGACGGGCCGCCCGCGAGGAAGAGCACGATCACATGCTTGGCTTTGGCCGGCAGCGCGGGCCCCGCGTAGCGGCCCAGCGTGGCGCCTCGGGCGGCTTCCTGGGCAAACAGCCCTGCCAGACCTACCGTGCCCAAACCGCCACAGAGCGATTGAATCATCTCACGCCGGGATGGTTGTCGAATCATGGCCAAAAGATCTCCTCGTTCGTAGACAGCAACACCTGAGCATATCGCTCGACCGTACCCTTCGCGAGGTAGGTCAGCGCGAGATCCAATTCCTGAGGACTCGGTTCCCGCGCCAGAATCAAGCGGAAGAGCGCCTTGGCTTTGGCTGCGTTATCCGATTCAGCAGTAACCTTGGCGGCCAACGCGACAGCCTGATCGTGCATGAACCCGCTGTTCATCACGAACAACTGCTGCAGAGAGCTCGTAGTGAGATCTCTTCCTGGAGCGGTTTGAGCCGGATCGGGGAAGTCATAGAGACTGAGCACGTTGCTCAACCGGCCGCGGCTCACTCTGCCGTACACCGTCCGGCGATTACTCTCCGCATCGTCCAGGTCCTGCGGGGGTCCGTACATCGTTTCGTCGAGATTTCCTGAGGCCCGCAGGATCGAGTCTCGGAAGACTTCGACATCCACCCGCCGCGGATTCATGCGCCATAGCAGGGCATTCTCTTGGTCCGCGACCGCCGCGTCAGAACGGGGATGGCTGGACTGCCGATAGGCCGCGGAGAGCATGATCTCGCGGTGAAGCCATTTCAGCGACCAACCATTGGCGATAAATCGGGCCGCGAGGTCGTCCAACAGCTCCGGATGGGTCGGCTTTTCGCCCTGAACGCCGAAGTCGCTTGTGGTTCCGACCAGGGCCTTGCCGAAATGCCACCCCCAAACGCGGTTCACAATGATGCGTGAACTCAGAGATGCGCCGTCGGTGAATATCTTCTCGGCCAATTCCAAACGGCCCGAGCCATTCTTGAACTCACTGTCGCCCTTGGACAGAACCGATAAGAAGTGACGCGGCGTGATCTCGCCCGGGTTAGAAACGCTTCCCGCCCTTAGCACCGGAAGATCACGCGCCTCGGATGGTTTGTACAGAACGAACGTGTAGTTGGCGTCGCTCCCATCCACATACTGCGCGGCATCATAAACCGCGTTCATGAACGGCTCGGTAGAGGAGGTTACGCGGCGCCGCCGGGCGGCATTTCGTGCAGCCTCCGCCGCAGCGTTGGCCGCGGCATCAGCTGGAGGCTTGTCCGCCCCGTCTACCGGAGGCGGCGGACGTTGCCTGCGCACCGGTTCGGTCCAGAACTTCTCCAAGCTCTTGACCAGTTCGGGATATTTCCCGCTCATCGCTTCCATCTCGGTTTTGAGTTCGGCGATCTCCGCTTTCCATTTCTCAACTCGCGCCTCAGCTCCATCCACCGTGGAGGCTTCGTTGGTCAGCAGATTGGCGGAGTACCGCAGGTCGAACAGCCGGTTCTGGACGTAGAGATAACGCTGCTCCACTTCCGGGTCGACCTCAAACATGGGGCGTTCCGCGCGCATCGTGGAAGCAAAAACGCCCGCCAAACCGTAGTAGTCTTTTGTGGGAATCGGATCGAACTTGTGGTCGTGACACCGAGCGCAGGCGACTGTCATGCCGAGCAGTCCGCGAGAAACCGCGTCCACTCGTTCGTCCCAGTCGTCCGTTAGGAAGGTATAGATGACTTCAAGAGACAGGCGCTGATCCTTGTGATACACCGGCGCCGCACCCAAATAGCCCAACGCACGCATATCCTCGCGCTTCGCGTCAGGAACCTTGTCAGCCGCTAGTTGCAGCGTGACGAAGCGATCGTAGGGCACGTCCTGATTTAGCGCCTCAATAATCCAGTCGCGGTAACGCCATGCGTAGGGATAAGGCGGATTCGTCGCTTCAGACGTCGGATTGTCCTCGGCGAAACGGGCGACATCCATCCAATGCCTGCCCCAACGTTCGCCGTAGTGGGGAGAGGCAAGCAGCTTGTCGATCAAACGTTCGTAGGCGTCCGGCGATTGGTCATTGGCGAACGCCTCCACTTCGTCGTACGTGGGCTTCATGCCGATCAGGTCGACATAAGCGCGGCGAACCAGCGTCCGGGCGTCAGCAGCGGGCGACGGCGATAGCCGCTTTTCCTCCAGCTTCTGCAAGATAAAGGGATCGATGGCCGTCTTCGCCCAATGGGTATCGGTCACGGCAGGCGGCGGCAGATCGCGTAGCGGCTGAAACGCCCACCACTTCACTCCATCTTCTAGGGACATCCCCTTTAGGGGCGGCGGATCTTGGGCGGCCGTGGCGGAGACAACGCGCGGATCCGGCGCTCCGGACGCAATCCACTGTTCGAAATCGGCAATCGTGGGATCGGTCAGCTTGCCGCTGGGCGGCATTTGCAGATTGGGATTTGAATAGCGGAGCGCTTGCAGCAGAAGGCTTTCAGCCGGCTTACCCGGTACGATAGCCGGCCCCAAAGCGCCGCCCTGCAACATTCCATCCTTCGTATCGAGGCGTAATCCGCCCATGGGAGCCGGCAATTTGGACGAGTGGCAAGCGTAGCAGCGTTCCGCCAAGACAGGACGGATATTGGATTCGAAAAACGTGAAATCCGGCGTCTGGGCTGCTAACGGGGCGGCCAACAGCGACAGGAAAAAGACCATTGATCTCGTCATTTACGCCTCACACACCCGTCCGCAGCGCTCGGGGGTACAGGACCCGCCGGGACCAAGGGCTACTTGTGAGCCTAGGCGGTCGGGGTAACTCTGTCTACGGTTCAAGTGAACCATAAGGAGGATATCCTGCGCGGTGACCAAAAACAGCTAAAATCCCTTGGGCGCCGGCTTTAGATTCCTTGCGTAACAGAATGCCAAGTTGCGGCCTTCAGCGATTAACCGGTCCAGGCGTACTCCTATTTGCGATGACGGCCGCCGCCGGCTGTTGGACGCAGAATCCCGCCCTTCCTGCTATAACTTTCATCCCCAAGTCGACCGACGGACTGCTTTGGGAGATGGAACGCTCCGGCGCAACGGCAGCGGCGGAGGGACTGAACTGGCAGATTTCCTGGAAGGCTCCAACTTCCGAAAGCGACTTCACCGGGCAGGTATCGCTGATCGACCAGGCGAGACAGAGCGGCGGTCGTGGATTGGTCCTTGCTCCAAACCACCAACTCGCGCCCTTGGGACCGTTGCGGCGCGTGCTGGAAGAGGGTATCCCCGTGGTCGTCATTTCGACTCCCCTGGGTCTCCCGGCGGGCGGCAAACTCGGCTACATCGTGAACGACGATGCGAAGATGGGCGAGTTAGCCGCTGCTGAAGCCGCCCGGCTCATTGACGGGATAGGATCGGTGGCTCTTGTGGGTCTCTCGCGTTCCGTGCCGGGCGTCATGGACAGGGTGAGAGGAGCGGAAAAACTGCTGGCCGATCAGTTTCCTGGAATCCAGGTCGTGAGCCGGCGAGGGGGAGCGTTCAGCCCTTCATCCGCCCAGCAGGAAGCGGCGCAGATACTCAGCGAGCACGCCAACGTCGGGGCGATTTTGACCTTCACGGTGAACTCGACGCGGGGAGTTCATGCGGCGCTCACGAACCGGAAGGCAGAGAGAGAGGTCCATCTCGTGGGCTGCGATCAGGATACGGACCTGTTAGGCTACGTCGCGAGTGGTGATGTTGCGGCAATCGTGGCTGCGGATGTGTACCGGATGGCTTATGAAGGGGTTGAAGCCGTCTCAGCCTCCTCGGAAGGAAGACCGATGCCCGCCCTGTCGGTTGTTCCTCCGATACTGATTACGAAGCAGAACCTGTATTCCGCTGAAGTGCGGAGTTACACAGAACCTATCCGATGATGATGACGGGAACATTCTGGCGCAAACTGATGCTGCCCGCGGTTCTGCTGGGGATTGCAGTCATCACCGTGCTCGCGGGACGAGAGTGGCATATCAACAGTCCGGAATACGGTCTTCCCTACGAGGCCGAATTTAGCTCCGCCGTCGAAGACGACTGGACCGCGTGGGGCGGTACTTGGGAAGTCGAAGACGGCGCCATGCGGAACGATTCGAATGACCGGGGAGCCAAGATCCTAACCGGGTCACCGAACTGGACGGACTACACGGTCGAAGGAGACGTCCAACTCCTTGGTTCGGGCAGCATCGGAATGTTAGGACGGGTGAGGGAGCCGGAGATCGGCGAGAACGCGCTCAAGGGCTATCTCGCCGGGGTTCGGACGGCTGACCATAGTCTTTTTCTGGGAACCTACGATTTCTTCTATCGTGAGGCGGCAAGAGTCGAGATGCCGGAGCCTGTGCGCCCGTATCGGTGGTACCACATCAAGCTCGAATTTAAGGGCTGCCGCATCACCGCCTCGGCGTGGGCGGTCGGGACGGACGACGTTCGAACCAGATCCATCGAAGAAACGGACTGCTTTTCATCAGGCCGAGTCGGTCTCCGTTCCAATGGGACGGGGGGAGTGTGGCGCAATGTAAAGGCGTCTCCGATCGATTCGGCGCCTACCGTCGAGGGAGGGGAGGGACTACTGCCTGAATGGGATGTCGCCTCTTTTGAAGGCTCATTGCTTTCCCGCGCCGAGCCGCTGCCGGAGAGAATCCAGTCCGTACGATCACTGCAATATATGTCGCCGTTTGGATCCCCTATCGCGTCGATCCGCGGCGCCGTGACGCTGACCAGGCCGACCGTGTACGTCCAAGACTCTACTGGCGGCATCGAGATTCGTTTCGACGGGGCCAATTCCCTCAAAGTCGGCGACGAAGTAGAGGTCACGGGCGAAGTCAACCTCGACGACTTTAGTCCTTTCATTGAGAAGGCGAGGTTCCGCCGAATTCGACAGAGCCCGCCTGAAGCGCCGGTGGATGTCGCGGCTCAGCACCTCGCCGATGGGACGTTTGACGGGAATTTCGTCGAAGTCGAAGGAACTCTTCGCTCGATACTGCGTACGCCGGACGGTGCGGTGACCATGGGCTTTGATGCCGGAGCCCAGTCATTCAGCGCGATCATGCCCGCCGGGCGCAGCGGATCTCACGTCAAGGACATCGAGCTGGGTAGTCAGCTCCGACTGCGGGGCATTTCCACCGTTGATGGGCGATTCAATAAGGCCGCCGATCCTTTCGTAATTCTCGTGCGATCCGCTGAAGGGGTGGACGTTGTAGCGGGGCCGCCGATCCGCAGGCCTACGATCTTTGCCCTGATAGGTCTGGCCGGGATCATTCTGATCTTCGGCTGCAATCACCTGTACCTATTGATCAAGCATTGGCGGCTACACGCCGTGGCGGAAGAGCGTGAACGACTAGCACACCAAATTCACGACACGCTGGCACAAAGTTTTGCGGGAATCGGATTTCAACTTCAAGCCATCCGCAACAGTATCCCGAAAGGAGATGAATCGTTAGATCACCACGTGGAACTAGCCATGCTGATGGCGCAAACGTCTCACGAAGAAGCGCGCCGGTGCATCGCCAGTCTGCGACCCGAACCTATTGACCAAATCTCTCTGATCCCCGCCCTCCGTAGGTACGCCGAGCTAATTGCGAAAGACGGAGACGTGAAAGTGGAAACCTCCGGCGAAGATCGCGGTCGAACCATTCCGTCCCGGGTACGCGAAGCGTTCTTTCGCATTGGGAAAGAGGCGATTGCGAACTCGATCCGTCATGCGGGTGCTCGTACCATTCGGATTGAACTCGAACACCAGCGCGACATCCTCCGTCTGTCAATTTCAGACGACGGTATGGGGTTCAGCGCGGAAGGCGATGGTGAAGGCTTTGGAATGCTGGGCATGCGCCGCAGGGCGGAAAGCATCTCGGCCACACTCTCTGTCCGCAGCACCCTAGGCTCGGGAACCCGGGTCGAAGTGAACGCTGCCGTCGGGCCGCGCCTCCGAATAAGAAAGTGGCTCAATGTCGAAGCCTGGAGGTGAAAGCGTGGCAAATGTCCCGAAGGTCAAGATCATGATCGTGGACGACCATCCGGTGGTGCGTGCAGGACTGGCAAGCATGTTAAGCACGCAACCTGGCCTTGAGGTGGTGGCGAGCGCCTCAACCGGTTTGGAGGCCCTCGCATTGCTTGAGAGGGTGACTCCAGACGTGGTTTTGATGGATTTGCGCATGCCTGGCATGAGCGGGCCCGAAGCGATAAGGGCCATCAATTCCCGTCATAATCCTCCGCGGATCATTGTGTTGACGAGTTTCAACACCGATGAAGAGATCTATCAATCGGTTAGCGCTGGGGCGCACGGATATCTGCTGAAGAATACCCCTCAGGATCGACTGGTGAAGGCCATTCACCGCGTACACCAAGGGAAGCGCAGCCTTCCCGAATTTATCGCTGGGCAGTTGGCTGAAAGGATGTCGAGAGCGAATCTGACCTCGCGGGAAAATGAAGTTTTGCAGCTCGTGGCGAAAGGCCTGACGAATAAGGAGATCGGTAGGGTATTCGGCATCAGTGACAACACGGCCAGGAACCACGTAAACCGCAGTATCGAGAAACTCGAGGTCTCCGAGCGGACAGAGGCTGCCACCATCGCCATTCGGCAGGGCCTGGTTTCAACGGATTAAAATGCCTGGCCGATACTGAAGAAGAATTGGCCGGCGGACTCGTCGGGACGGCGATCTAACTTATATCCGTAGTCGGCCCGGATCAAGAAAAAAGGCGTTCTGACGCGGATCCCAACACCCGCGGTTTTCCGCAAATTCGTGAGGTCGAAATCGCTGACCCTGTCGTAGACGTTGCCGATGTCCAGAAAGGTGACTCCATCGAAGACCCAGTGCAGGGGAAACCGCAGCTCGTTATTCAATATGAAAACCGCGTTGCCGCCAATGGGTCTGTCGCCCGCACCAGCAAGTTGATCCTCCGCGAAACCTCGGATCGTCGTGCCGCCGCCGGCAAAGAATTTCTCAGCGTTTGGTATGACTTGACCGCCGAGACCGCGAGCCAGGCCGATTCGAGCGCCGGTGGCATAAACCAGGCGGGACCGTTGGGCCATACGGCCAAAGGGCATCTGGGTTGGCTCGCTCAGCGGGAAGTACCGGAAATATTGGCCGAAATAGCGAATGAAGTACAACGAGTTTTCGCCGCCCAACTGCGTCGGCGCCCACTCGAAGGCGCTCGATACGAAGTCTCCGCGGCTCGCATCCAAAATATCGTCGCGCGTCTCCCGCGTAAATGAAACGGTAAACGGCGCTACGTTTAGACGTATCGGATCAGGGAAAAACGGGTCAGGAGGATCTTGCAGTGAAACGAGTTTTTCCCGACGATACCCATAGTTGAGGATATAGTGATCGCCCCAACGCGCCTCTTGCGAAATGGAAAATCCGCGGCGGCGGTCAATCTCGTCGAAGAACTCCCCAGGGCGCTTCGTCCTCGATACGAAGGTCACGAAGTTGGTCGCGAGGGGGAACCGCCGCAGCAGGGGTTGACTGAAGTAAGCGCGAGCCTCTTGAAACTCCCCGTCCGCCCTCAGACGCACGCCGACCGAGCGGGCGGAGCCGAGGGTATTTTGGTTGCGAAAATCGAGAATCCCTCCCGGTCCGTTTTCGGTGTCGAGGAAGCCTCCATATCGAATTTGGAAGGGCCGTACTTCACGAAGCCTCAACGTCGCCTCAACGGGTTTCACCCCTGGATCTGTTGGGACGCGGGGAGTCTCAATCGGGGTGTAGCTCAGGTCGACGAGCGTGTAGGCGCCTGTGTCGTAAAGGGCGCGGCGTCCTTTCGTGGATTCCTCGAAGTTCAGCGGCTTGCCCGGTTCGATCCCGAGTTGGCTGAGCGCCAGGTTTTCGCTCGTGGCTCTATTGCCCGCTATCTGGATTCGCTCAACGATGCTCTGCTGATTCTCTTCGATAGCGACAACAATCCGGACCGTCGCTCCGCTTTCCGCCTTCTCCATCTGGAACTCAAGCTCAGCCTCTCGAAAGCCTGCTCGCCAGTATTCTTCCTCCAAACGAAGGAATAGCTCCTGCAGCAGTTGAGGGTTATAGATCGCCTGCGGAATAAAGTTGGCCGCGCTTCGCAGTTGCTGATCGGTCAGCTTCTCATTGCCGGTGAACGCGAGTTCGCCGACGCGGTATTGCGGGCCCTCGGAAATCGGAACCGTCACTCGCGCGGTTCGATCGGCTTCATTCAACTCTTGCCGCGGCGCTTCTATTTGGATATCTAGATAGCCCTCCGCGCGATAGAGATTCTCCAAGAATTCCAGCGCGTCGTCCGCGTCAACGTAGATGGCGTTGAGGAGGCCTTGCTCCTTCAATTGTTTGCGGAGATCTTCAGCAGGAAAGGCGGTCACTCCTTCAAAGGCCAGCTCCACATTCTCAAAGCGCGTGTTCGGTTGAATTTCAAAGAGCACTCGTTTCTCGCCGTCTTCTCTGGCGGTCACCTCCGTGCGAAATTCCGCGGCCAGATAACCGCGATCCGTCAGGTCGGCAAGGATCGCGCGGCGAGAGTCGTCCAGCCGTTGTGCGTCAAAAACGCCGTCGCTCCAGAGTTGCCGCACTTCCCTCCGCAGGTCGCGGCTCGGCGACCAACCCTCGTAAATGAGATTCACCGGCGGACCGGCCTGGACGGTCACCAACAGGTCGACAGTCGCTTCATTGGTTTGGCGCTCGATGGAAACCTTCGCTTCTAAATAGCCCTGCCCTTCGAGTTTTTCCTCGATCTTTTCGGAGCCCCTGCTGAGAGCGAAAAAGTCATACTCACGACCCTCTTCGACTTTCAGCTTGGAGAGAATCTCTTCCTCGGAAAGGGGATGATCGCCCACCACCGTGACGGTTCCCACCAATCGTTCAGCTCGGTGAGTGCGTTCCGGGCGCCCGGCGCTTGGCCCGCCGCCGAACCGTACATCGTGCTGGAAGTCGAAGCGGTAGGTGTCATCTGCCTGCCGAACGCCGCGAGCTTGGAACCGTCGGGTGACGTCATAGCGAACAGTCCAAATCTGATCGGAACTGTCGGCTAGGTTCATGGAATAGACCAGGCTGAGATAGGAACTAAGGTTTTGTCCGACAGTTAGCCGCGCGCCGGGATCGGATTCGGCAGCGATCAGATTGGGCTCGATGCGTACCTCGCTTAGACCCAACGTGTCCTGCGCCGCCCGCGAAAGGCGGCCTCCAATCCGTCCCGTCAAATACGACAATGACTGCTCCGTGGCCACGTTGACCTCTTCCCCTCTCAGGTCCTCGCGTAGGCGGCCGGTCAATAGCAGGGAGATCAAATCCGGCTCGCCCAATTCGGTATGTGAGGGCGAAGTGAGGCGGGTATCGACCGGCTCAGCGCCGCCGCCGGTAATCGCTAATTCGACGTCGTACTCGTTCCGAACCTTCGTGCGGGCCAAGATATCCAAAGAGGGCTGGATGCGTCCCTCGTTCAGAAAGTCGATGACTCCCCGTTCCACGAAGTAACGATTCTCAGAAATGACGAGTTCGCCGCCTTCTTCTAACTCAACCCGCCCGACCAGGCCCGGCCGGTAGTAGCTTCCCGTCAAGCGTGCGTCAAGCGTCGCTCCCAATTGGGCGATGTTGTTATCGACGACGATGGGATTGATGGAGCTCACGGAGATATTGAAACGAGTGCGCGCCAATAGCGGATTCGGCTCCGAAACGAATTCGGTCGGGCCGCCGGAGTTCCGCAACAAGTCCAACAACAGTGCGTCGAATTCCACCGGTTCGCGATAGACGCCCTCTTCCACGTCCACCCGGCCGCTGATAACGATGTTGTCCCCTTGGCTCCGGATCGTGAGGTCCGCGTTTGAGACTGTTCTCAACCCTTCCGGAATCTCTAAAAAGACGCCGTTCGCCTTGGCGGCAAGGTCGACGCGGGTGATTTCGGTTCCGGCATAATCGAAGCTTCCGCTGGCCTCAAGGCTTCCTCCGTTCAAAGATCCGGTAAGGCGCTGGACCTCGGCCGTGCCAGGCGTGAAGGCGATTTGCATGTTCAAGTTCTGAGCCGCAAGTTCGGCCTGGGACGAGGCGATCTCGCCTTGATTCCAAGCCAGTTCGCCGGTCAACTCCGGATCGCTCGGCGCTCCCCGAGCGGCAAGACGAAGCTGAATAGGACCGGTGGCTGAGACTTGCTCCGCCGCGAGCGCCAGCACGGCGGCGTCCGTATCCATGGAGAGGTTCAGATTGAGCAGCGCTTCGGGGACAAGTTGCACGTCCCCCGTCAACTCCGCTTGCAGACTCGGCCCCGCCAATTCAAAGCTATCAACCGTCAACACGCCTTCGTTCAGTCGCAGGCGGGAAGGTTGCGCCTGCGCCAAGCGGATGTCGTCGTAGTGGACGTCCAACTCGGTAACCGTGATTGATCCCTCCAACGCGGCGATCTGGGGCCTCAGGCCTTCCACGTGCCCAGCAAGGCTAACCGTTCCTCCCGTGCCGCGCGGAAGGTCAGTCAGCGAATCGATCACCAAACCGCTGAGCGACCAATCGAGGAGAATCGGCTGCTCGTTCACTCCGGCTTCAGCCATACCGAAAAGCGCCAAGGGAGCGGAGCCGCTTACGCTGAGTTTCGCGCCTGCCCAATCCCCCGTTAGCCCTTGCAGTTCGACCGTCTCGCCGCCAAGCCGCACCATCCCGTTGAGGGACGTAAGCGGACTGAACATGGCTTGATTGAATATCGCGGCTTCCAGCAGCCGAACCTCGCCTTCCGGAATCGGCGCCGTCAGAGACCCGCGAACCGTCGCGTCCAATTCGACCCGGCCGCTCGCCCCAATCGGCGTATCGGAAGGAACGAAAGAGACGACTTCGTTCAGATCGACGACGCCTCCTATTGCGAGTTGGCTTCCAGCAACTTGCTCGTCGAGGGGCAAGCGGCCGCTGATATTGAAAGCGGAATTGCCAACGGCAACGGCGGCTTGATCCACGACGAGCGTACGGTCTTCATAGCGCACGACGATATCGCCGTTGGTGTGCAGAGGTAAACGCTCCACGGCCCGGATGTCAGCCTCGCGGACCACCAGCCGGGCCGCGGCGTCTTGCCAATTGTCGATCTCGCCCTCTGCCGTAAACGTGGCCGTCACCGTACCGGAGACTGGTTCGCCCTTGAACCCCGTTAGGTTCAGTTGACTCAGGTCGGTGTTGTTGAGCTCCATCTGCAACGTTCCCCCATGGGGAGCGGCAAGATCGACCTCGGCGTTCAGCCCGGCATTGAACTTGGCGGCTTGCGCTGCGATACGGGCGCGGCCCTCTTGCGTCGACAGTTCCAGTCGCAGGGGACCGAGCTCACGGCCTTGATAGGTTGCGCCCTCCAGGGAAGCATTGCCGCGCAATTGGGGCGCCTCCGTCGTTCCATCAGCCGCAAGGTTGAAGCTCAGGACCCCGCCCAGCGGTTCTTGTGCGTTGATTCGGAGTTGTTCGAGGCTAATGCTTCGTCCCTCGGCAACAAGCGAAAAAAATCCGTCTTCCAGCCGGTATTCGCCCGAAGCCGAGAGGTTACCGCTCTGCCTCTCCACGTTCGACTGATCGACGCGCAGGTTCCGCAGATAGGCCACTCCCTCAGCGAGGGACAGTTCGGCGAACATCGCGCCAAACGGTTGGCCATAGGCAACCAGGCTGCTCGCCGACACGGACGCCTCCACCAACGGCGAATCCGTCGTACCCGCAAGGGAGCCGTGCGCCGAGAGTGATCCGTCGAGTGGGGCGTCATTCCCGATAGCGGATCGCATCGCGCCGATGTCCAGACCCTCGGCATCGAATGTCAGATCGAACTCCGGCTGGGCCGCCCCAAGATTGACGCGGCCCGCTAGATTCGCGCGCTGATCGGCCCAGCCTAATGAAGCGCTCTCGATGACGATTTGATCGTCTCCGTAATCGGCTCGCACCTCAATCGCCGCGCCGCTGATTTCACCGGCTGCAAGATTCTCGCCCATGAGGACGGCGCTCGCTCGCGGACTCGTCAGCGTGCCGCTCACCTGCAGCGTCCCGTCGAGCCGTCCGTCGATGTCGGCAGCTCCATCGACCGGCTCGCCTAAGAACGCTTGCAGCGCGGAATAGCCGGCGCCTACATCGTCGGACGCAATCGTTATCTCGCCGCCGAGCCGCTCTTGCGCATCGACATGCAGTTGGCCTGCTGCGGTGGTTCCGAGTGCGGTGAGCGAAGTGAGATTCAGGATCTTGCGGCCGTCAGCGGCACGCAAGCGCACCACGCCGCCCAGCGGCACAGTGTTCTGCCGGGGCGAGGATAGCGCCGGCGAAAGTCGCAGGGAGGCGGCGCCTGACAGCGACTCGATGACTTGGTCGGCGGCTGTGCCTTGCCAACTCAACTCGGCGTCGCCGGCAGCGGTGCTAGCGACGACGACGCCCGTCCCAAACTCGCGAGTAAGCGGCGCCAACTGTAGACCGCGAATCGCCGCCTCGATAGTGCTCGTCGCACCGGCGTCGATTGCGATCCGGCCGCTCGCCTCGACATCGCCGAAACGGGATTGCACGTTCGCGCGAGGCAAATCGACAATGTCGGCGCCCATCGTCCAACCCGCCGCGATGTCGACCGCGATATTGTCAAGGGACCGGTAGCGAAAGGAATCCGAGCGAGCCTCCGCGGTCAGGGAAATCGCTTCCAGCGAACCGCCGCCGCTGACATTGACGGCCATCGCTCCGGCAACATCCTGCTCCAGCTCAAAGTACTCGGCCAGACGTGCGGCCTCAGCCGCGAGATCCAAATCCACGGCAAGCTCGGCGGGATCGCCGCCGAATCGGATCGAACCGGTTCCAGAGGCGCCCATCGCCGGAAGATCGATCCGTATATTGGACAGATCCACATCCTGGCCGCTCAGCGATCCCTGCACCGCCAATTCACCGATCTCGCTCACCCGGCCTTTCCAATCAAGCCGGCCCGGTTCGTTGGCAACAAAAGCGACTTGCGTGCGGCCGCCCTCGCCCCCCGACAAGTCCAAGGACCAAACGGGCAGACTCACGGTAAGCGGCAGATCACGATCCTCCAACAGAATCGATCCGTCCTGAAGTGAAAACCGGTCGATCGACCAAGCAAGGGGCTCGCCGCCGGCCTCCGCGGGAGCTGCCTCGTCATCCGTCCTGCCAGGAAGATTCGACCCTCCGTCGGCGAGATAGATGGCGGCGAGTTGCGGTCTCACAAGGCGGCCTTGCTCGATGTGCAGCCTTTTGCGGAATACTCCGCGTACGCCTAGATTGATGTCGAGAAGGTCGGCCTGAAACAGGGGTGTGGGATCGGCGGCGCCGTTTGCCCGCACTACGATTCCCCGCAACCACACGTGACCTGTCAGCAGGTTGTAGTCTAGATCGGCTGCCTCCAGTTGAAAGCCGGAGCTATCAGCGAACTGCCGGGCCTGCTCCAGGACTGCGCGCTGTACGAACGGCAAATGAACCACGGCAAGTGCTGCTATGACGAGAACGACAATCGCTCCCGCCACAGCCAGGGCGACTCGCACCCGCTTGCTGCGACCCACTGTCGAATTGACCTCCCTTAGCGCACGCCGCCCAGTACCGAACGGACCCTTGCCGACTCCGGACTATTCGGTTCCATTGTCAAATAAGTCTGGAAATGGGAAACCATCATGTCGGGGCGTTTGAGTGCGTTGTAGGCCAACCCGGCGTAATAGTGCGCCTTCGCGTTAGCCGGGTCCAGCTTGAGACTGGTCTCTAGATCGGCCGCGGCCGCAGCGTAATCGCGCAGCAGTGCATTCGTCAGGCCTCGGCCGTAGTAGAGGTCCGCGACATTGTCCGCCTCCGCACGGGCGGCCGCTTTGGCTTCCTCCGATCCCGCTGTCTCGATTTGGTTCAGCAAGTCAGCTGCGGGCGGCGTCTGCTCTTGAGCCCGGTCGAACAGTTGCTTAGCCTCGGGCGCCCGTTCCTGGGCCAAGCGAACACGGCCTTGCCCAATCAGAGCGAGCCCCATCCTCCCTAATTCCTCGACCCGCGCGAACTCTTGCTCGGCGCCGGCGAAGTCCTTGCGGTCGATCAGAATTCCGCCCATTTCATAGTGCGCCGGGGCCGACTCCGGTTCGTTGGCAAGAACCTCCTGCAACATGCTATAGGCGGCATCGAGGTTGCCCGCCGAACGGAGTTGTCTTACCTCTTGCAGCGAAGCGGCATTCAAACCCGCGACCGTCGAGATGGTTAAAACCAGGAAATGTCTCAAAATGCGCATCTAGGTATTCTCGCCGTAGTCTGACAGCCACGGTGACTCCTAGCATCTTAGACTCGCTCGTCAAGGGGATCGTTTCCCAGGCCCGGCGGGGACGCGCTCCGCCAGGCGGCGATCAGTCCCTCTAAAAAAATAAAAGGGGCGTTCCGGTCTGACCGGAACGCCCCTGCCCTTACCAAGGTTTGGGGACCAGGAGGCGAGGGCAAAGTGAATAGTTAGAAGTTGAACTTCAGCGCGAACTGGTTGATGCGCATGTCACGCGCGCTGGTGATTCTGCCGTACTGCGGGTTGTCGATACCGGTGTTCGGAGGATTCCAGTTCGGGTGGTTGGTTGCGTTGTAGGACTCGAACTTGAACTCCACGCCCATCGATTCGTTGATGCGGAAGTTCTTCGTTGTCGAGAAGTCCATGTTGGCGACGCCAGGTCCGAGTAGGGAATTCCGGGTCGAGTTGCCGTAGCGGTAACGGAAGGTCGGATCCGAAGTTTCACCTGGGATGAAGCCGCCGCAGGAGAACGAGTTCGACAGTACGTTGGACCCCTTGGGCGCCTTGGTCCAGAAAGCTTCAGCCGTCTTCTCTCCCTTGTTCGGGTTGATGCCGGTTGCGTCGGGCATAGCCTGATTGCCGCCGGCGCCGAAAGTCGGATTGCCGGGGCAGCCGCCCTGGTTGCGGGGAGTACCAGCCGAGAAAGTGAAGATCGTCGCGATCTGCCAGCCCCCGCCCAGCGTCTCGAGCAGGTTGTTGTCGAAACGCAGCGGCAGATCGTACAGGATCGAGGCCGCCAGGCGGTGAGACGTGTGGAACTGGGATAGACCGCGCTCGGCGCTCCAATCGTAGAAGTTCTGGGGGAACAAGTTATCGCCGCCGTTGACGCGGATCGCCGACGAGTCGTCGATCGACTTGGCCCATGTGTAACCCAGAAGGTACGTCAGACCGTTAGTGCTGCGCTGCTGCACCTTGACGCCCAGAGCATTGTAGTTGGAGTTGCCCATGCTGGAAATGGTCTGGAGGATGCCGTAGGAGGCCTCGCCCCAAGGACGGCGCTGAGCCACGCTGGTGTTGTCTGCCGCTCCGGCACGCAGCAGCGGCTGGTTCCAACCGTGCATCTTCTGCAGGTTGTGGCCCACGCTGCCCATGTAGCCGACCTCGACCAGTAAGGTGTCGGTAACCTGGCGTTGAACATTGAGAATCCACTGCTGGATGTTCGGCGTTATGCGGCCGGAGTCGTTGCCGAAGGTGTAAAGTCCGTTGAGGCACGTTCCGTCCCAACCCGAGCAGTTGCCCGGCAACTTGTTCTCCCAAGGTCCGTTCTCGAAGTTGACCTCGGGGATTACATTGAAGCTGAAAGCGTCATCGCGGGCCCCGAAGTTGCGGGCCATGTCGAAGACCGGGTTGGCCGTGTCTTGGGCGTAGAACATGCCGTAGCCCATGCGTACGGTCGTCTTCGCATTCGGGGCATAGGAGATGCCGACGCGCGGCGCGAAGTCGTTGGTGTCCCACTTGACTAGACGGCGGCTGTGAAGCAGCTCGTCGCTGATCGCGACGGGAACGATGTCCGCCAAGTGGAAGGCCAGGCCTTCGAACGGATCGTCGTTGATGCCTACCGGCCGAACCAGAGTCGGCACCGGGCAGCTTTCGTCGATGCCCGTGTCGTCGACGCCTGGGCAAGACATCATGAGGTTCATGAAGCCCGAGTGCTTGTCATGCCATGGCGGCGTGTTCTCGTAACGCAGACCGATGTTCATGGTCAGCTTCGGAGTGACCTTCCAGGTGTCTTCGAGATAGAACATCATCGGCTTGCGGCGGAACTGCACGTTGGGCAGACCGCCCGCGCGGGTCGCCTGGTTGAACCAGCCGGTCATGAAGCCGGCGAAGCCGTTGCCGGTCCCGCCGGCGTTGTTCGGGTCCGAGGTCTGGATGTTGCTGGCGTTGAACTCGCCGCGGGCGAACTGGTTGCCGACTTGCTGGTAGCGCGACTCGGAGATGTCGACGCCGAACTTGATGGTGTGGTTGCCGCGAATCCAGCTCGTGTTGTTGACGATCTGGTAGTTGCGGTTGTTGTTGATGAACGGGCCGCCCGAGGCTTCGCCGAAGCCGGAGAAGTCGTTGTTGCCGCCGACGCTCACTGCCGGCGTACCCCAGGCTTGCGGATCGGGGATCGGCAGACCGGGGATGCCCAGCTCGGACGAAACGTCGCGAATACCGTTGAACCTGGTCAACTTGTCGTTGTCGAAAAGGCTAACGCCCAAACGCAACTCATTGACCAAGGTCGGCGAAAAGGTGCGCGTGTTGGAC
>CAMPKL010000012.1 GCA_946887065.1 uncultured Bryobacterales bacterium | reverse complement strand
AGATAGCCGTTGGCTTTGATGTCGAAGCTGGCCCCGTTGCGGATGCCGTCGCGCACGATCATTTCCTCGCCGGGCGTGAAAACGAGAATGCGCCGCTGCAAGGGATCGGCAACATAAAGGTTCTCGCCGTCGTGCGCCAATGCGCCGGGAGCGCGCAGATTGCCTGCGCCGTCGGCATCGGTCAGCGCGATGAAATCGGGTTGGCCGATGACCACATCGGCGGTCGCGCCGTTCTCGAGCGGGATCTCGTTGTAGACCAGAATACGGTCGTTGCCGCTGTCGGAAATGAATAGCCGCGTGCCGTCGGAGAGCGCGAAACGGGGGAAATTCAACGTCGCTCCGCAGCGCTTGGGGTAGCGCAAGTCGTCGATGTCCGTCTCCGGATCTTGGTTGATCGGGTCGGGAAAGATCTCGTCATCGGGCGTAATCGTGCCGTCGTCATCGAACGGGCCGATCTGCTCGCAAAGAGCGACAACCGCCCGGCGCAGCGCTTGACCTGAGCGGTCCATTAGAAGCTCGCCCGCGGCATTGATGATGTTGCCGTCCTCGTCGGCACTGAGGCCGGGATCGGTCGCGCGAACGAACGCAAACGTCTCAAAATCGGGCTGGCCGACGACGATGTCGGCGGGCGCGTTGTTCGCCGTCGGGATCGACAGGTAAATCATGACGCGGTCGAAGCCCAGGTCGGCGACAAACATCTTGTTGTCGATGACCTGAACCGAGGCTGGATTCAATAGCCGCTGGGCATTGGGCAGGTAGTTCGACTGGCTCAGATCGGTCTCGGGACGAGTGACGAAATCGGGTTGGCCGACGACGACGTCGGCAGCCTGCCCGTTGCTGGACGGGATGGAGTTCCAGATCAGAATGCGCGAATTTTGGGTATCGGCGACGAACAAGCGTCCCGAAGCGAACCAAACGCCCTGCGGCCCGCGCATGCCGGCGGCGGTCGTGTTGGGCAGGTTGGTCGAGAGATCAGCTTGGCCCAGGACCAGATTCGGCGGAGTTCCATTGGCCTGCGGGATCGTATTCCAAAGCAACACGCGATTGTTGTTGGTGTCGGCGACTGCCAGGCGGGTTCCGTCGGTGGCGACGCCGGAAGGCGCCCTCATGCGGCCGTTCTGGGTGCCGTCGGTGACGGTTGTGAAGTCCGGTTGGCCCACGACCACGTCGGCCAGGCCGACGCAGGCCGGACAGAAGCCGTCTTCGCCGCCTTGGGGCAGTTCGGCCTCGGGCTCGGGAATGAATCCCGACAGATTCTTGTAGATCAGAACACGGTTGTTAATCGGCGTGGCGCCGATGCGGTTGCCCTCGGCAATCACTAGGACGTCGACGCCCACGGCAACTCCGCCGGCCGAACCGATCACTTCCTGGTTCGACCTCGGGTCGGAGCGGGTGAAGCTGTTCTGACCGATAACCAGCCGCGCGCCGTGTTGGTTCACCCACTTCGGCTCCGCCTTGAGCGCGGGCGAAATGAGGATCGCGCAGAGCCAGAGCGCGGCGCTCAGCTTGCCGATCAACGATTCTTTACTTGTCGTACGCAAAATCCCAAATCCTCTCTAGCAACGGCCAGCCAATCTGTAACACAACGCCTCCGCGTGAAAAGGACAGCCCTTGGCCGATCGTTTTCATCCATCTTTGCAACGCGGAGGATCGGGCGCGATTCAGCGCCCTTGCGGGCCTACCAAGTAATTACGTTAAGACTCGCCCCGAGGGTTTCGCAAATACGCATCGTCGCCGGAAATCCAATCCTGCCGAGCCGGGGCAAAAACGTCCATCGCCGCCGAATCCTCAAGGGCCACGACCCGATGAGGTTCATTCGACGGGATCTCCAAAACTTCGCCCGCCTCGACCACGATGTCCCCGCGGTCGAACTCAAACTTCAGACGTCCCTCAAGGACATGACTCATCTGCTCGTTTTCATGGCTGTGCCGAGCGACCACCGCCCCTTCTTTCATAAAGATGCGAGCCGTCGTCATGCGTCCGGAGTGAATGACTTGCCGGGCGATCCCCGTGGTCATCGGCTCGCGTTCGACGCTGTTCCAGCTATGTACCTTCATGAAGAGCGGACCGCTCACGCCCAAACTCGCGCAAACCTCACATTATACATGGGCTAAGGGCCTAATCGCGTCCGAGGAAGAGGGTTCGCGCCCTATACTGAATACGCATTGACTAGGTCAAAACGTTCCGTTTTGCTCCTCATCGCCTGCTGCCTCGCGCTGACGGCCGGACTGGGGGTACGTTTAGCCGGACAAACAGCCTCTCCGCTGGTCGTTCAGGTCGACATCGACCGGGTAGTGCACCCCTTGACGGCGGAAATCGTCGCCAGCGCGGTCGAACAAGCCGAGACGCGTGAGGCGACCGTCTTGTTGGTCCGACTGAACACGCCGGGCGGACTGTTGAGCGCCACCGAGGACATCATCCAGGCTCTGATCGGATCAAAGGTTCCGGTGGTGACTTGGGTTGGGCCCAGCGGCGGCAAGGCGGCATCGGCGGGCTTTCTGATCCTGATGGCGGGCGACGTCGCGGCGATGGCCCCGGGGACGAATACGGGAGCGGCGCATCCGGTGTTGGCGACGGGCGGCGAAATGGACGAGGTGATGAAGCTGAAGGTCGAAAACGACGCAGCCGCCAAGATCCGCGCCATCACCGAAAAGCGCGGGCGCAACGCGGAACTGGCCGAGGAAGCAGTGGTCTCCAGCCGCGCGTTCACCGAACAAGAGGCGCTCGAACAAAACCTAATCGAGGTGATCGCTGCGAATACCGCCGATTTGCTGTCCCAACTGGACCGCAGGACCGTCATCCGTTTTGACGGAACCGAAACGGTGCTGCATCTGCAAGGCGCCGTCATTGAACCCGTGGCGCTGAGTTACCGGCAACGGGCGTTGTTGCCCTTGATCGACCCCGGTTTGGCGCTGATTGTGCTGGTGCTGGGAGTGCTAGGGGTGTACGTGGAATTCACCCATCCCGGGCTGATCTTGCCGGGCGTGGCGGGAGGCGTGCTGGTTTTAGTCGGGCTGATGGCCCTATCTTTGCTGCCTATCAACTGGGCGGGGGCGGCGCTGATCGTCTTTGGCGTGAGTTGCCTGGTGATGGAGGCGTTTGTCGTCTCCCACGGAGTGCTGGCCGCCGGAGGCATCGCGGCCATGGCCTTGGGCATGGTCATGTTGGTTGACACCGAAGTCCCGGAATTGTCGATCGGTTGGGGCGTGGCGTTGTCGATCGTCGTCCCCTTCGCGGTGATCACGGTCTTTCTGTTGCAATTGGCCGTTCGGGCCTTCCGAAACAAGGTAGCGACCGGCAGCGAAGCGCTGATCGACGCCATCGGCTCGGCCAAAACGGATATCGCCGAAGACGGCCGCGTCTTTATTCACGGGGAATTGTGGAATGCCAGCGCCTCGACGCCGATCGCCGCCGGCTCGAAAGTGCGCATCGCGGGCGTAAACGGGCTGCGATTAACGGTCGAACCCGTGGACGAATAGCGCAGCTCTGCTAAGCTGGCGCCGCAAGGGGAATTACATGGACTTCACTTGGATCATTTTCGCCATCGTCGCGCTCTATCTTTTCAACAGCGTCAAGATCTTGATGGAGTACGAGCGCGGGGTGGTCTTCCGGCTGGGCCGCTTACTGCCCCAGGCCAAGGGTCCGGGCATGATTTTGGTCTTCGCGCCGATTGACCGCATCGAGCGCATCTCGCTCAGGGTGGAGACCATGGACGTCCCGCCGCAGGACGTCGTGACCAAGGACAACGTCACGGTCAAGGTCAGCGCGGTGGTCTTCTTCCGGGTGGTCGAGCCGTTGAAAGCGGTCGTCGAGGTGGAAAACTTCGTGTACGCCACGTCCCAGTTAGCTCAGACGCGGCTGCGAGCCATCCTAGGCGAGGCGGAGCTGGACGAACTATTGGGCGAGCGCGAGAAGCTCAACGCACGGCTGCAAGGGACCCTCGATGAACAAACCGAGCAGTGGGGCATCAAGGTCCAGGCCGTCGAAGTGAAACATGTCGACCTGCCGGAGTCGATGATCCGGGCGATCGCGCGTCAAGCCGAGGCGGAGCGCGAGCGGCGCGCCAAGGTCATCCACGCGGACGGCGAGTTACAAGCCTCCTACAAGCTGTCCGAAGCCGCCAAAGTGTTGGCGGCGGAGCCGACTTCCGTCACTTTGCGTTACCTGCAAACCCTGACCGAAATCGGCGTCGAGAAGAATACGACCGTCGTGTTTCCGCTGCCGATCGACTTAATTCAAGGCCTCTCGGCCTGGGCGCAATCCGTCGGCAAGGGCATGCAGACCAAAACGGACCAACGTTGAAACCGAATGCGCTAGGGTTCTGATCGGCGCCAAGTCGGAAGAGCATTGACTTCACGTATGTTAATTGTGGGGCTGTGTTCCCGATCGTTCCCTATCGTCCAATCCGCAAACGGTGCCGAAAAAGGGTGGCTACGTGGCGGAGCCGCAGTCACTCTTAGTGACACGCGCTGGAGTCGTCAACGTGACCGAGTGCGGGTCCGCGGCAGATCGTACTGGATGTTAAGTACTGCTTTTATATTAAACCTTGTAACAAGGGAAACATTCTGTTATTGTCCTGCCAGGCCGTTTTAATGGATTGGTTTTTTGGATGTCCTCCGTGGGGTCTACCCCAGTTCAGACGATATGTGACTGATCATGAGGATCGCTGAGCTCTTGGCCATCACGGCGTTGATTCCCGCCGCTGCGCTCGTCGCCCAAACCTCCGACGTTACGCCACCCCAGTTGTTGGAGTTCGACTTCACTCCGAAATCGATCGACGTCCGGACGTCCCCGCAGCACGTCACCGCGACCCTACGCGTATCCGACGATATTTCCGGTGTAAGAGTTGTTTTTGTAGATTTCCGGAGTCCTAGCAATAAGCAGCAGTTCTTCGGCGCAAACCGCGTGTCCGGCGATCAGTTTGATGGTGTTTACGAGGGCACGCTCGAAATGCCTCAGTTTGTGGAAAGCGGAGTCTGGACCGCTCGAGTAATACTGCAGGACAGCCTGAATGTCTCTAGCCTCCCGCCTGCGACATTGCAGGGCTTGGGGTTTCCGACGGACCTAACCGTCACCTCAAATCCCGATACCAATCCACCGGAAGTTGAGTCCTTTAGTTTGAGCCCGTCAGCTACGGATGTATCGGCTAGCGACGTTGCCGTGACTGTGACCCTTCATCTGACGGACGATGTTTCCGGTATCCAATCCGAGCGCCACGACCTCGTTGTTTCTCTTCGAAGCCCGTCCGGTAATCAGACGCAGTTCTTAAGCGGTAGCCAACTTGCACAAATTAGCGGTGATCACTTCGATGGCACGTGGCAAGGCGTGAAGATGATGCCCCAGTTCAGTGAATCGGGAACATGGACTGGAAGAGTTGAAGTCCAAGACCAAGCCGGCAACTTCGGCCAATTCAATTGGGGACCGGTACTCACGATTGCTTCCGTGCCTTCGGATACAGTTGCACCTATGCCCACGGGCCTTCAATTCTCGCCGCTGTTTGTGAACACGTCCGAAGGACCTCAGACAATCCAACTGAGCCTCTCCGCGACAGACGATCTTGCTGGCGTCGATTTCAGTGCTCCCACGCCAGACTTCAATTTCGGGGCGCCGCTTTTCTTCCGGAGCCCTTCGGGAGGTCAGGTTGCTGGAGCCTTCGATCTTCAGCTATCCTCCGGGACGCCACAGAACGGGACTTGGACTGGAACCATGCAACTGGGGCAGTTCAGTGAACAAGGCACGTGGAGGGTAGGGCAACTTCGGCTGACAGATCGAACCCGAAACGAGGACACTTACGACGGGCTCGCGCTGGCGGCTTTGGGCTTTCCGATCGAGGTAGTGGTCGTAAGGCCTTCGTTGGTCAGCGACGGAAACGTCGGAACCGGCGGCGGCACAGTTGAGGATCAGACCTTCGGATCCCAAGCGCAGGTCACCTTTCCGTCGGGAGCTGTTGATGAAGATACGCAGGTCGCCATCGATGTATTTGCAGAGCCCGTAGACGTCGAGACGCCGCAAGGGTTTCAGGGCATAGGCACCAACTTCGTCAACATTAGTCTGACTCCCGAACCGACCTATCCTTTCCCGGCGCCCGGCGTCACTCTGGTCTTACCGCTCGCTGGTCCCGAGCTATTGCCGGTGGGTTTCGCCATCCCGCTATTCTTCGTCGAATCGGTCAGCGGCACTCTGCAGCCCATGTTAGACCTAGCTGGATTCCCGGTTGTCGGCTCCGTCGATCCGGGACAACTGACCGCAACATTTGAAGGGATTTCTCACTTTACGATCGTCGTAGCGCTTGTTCCGGACGTAGTTCCCGTGACGCTGGACATCCGCCCAAACGACGTGAACTCCACTTCGCGCGGCAGGGTTCCGGTCGCCGTTCTGTCGACGGAGTCATTCTTGGCCGCGACCGAGATCGACCAGAACTCCATCACGTTCGGCAAAACGGGCGACGAGGCCAGTCTGAGCCGATGCAACGGCAACGGCGAGGACGTCAATGCAGACGGAATACTTGACCTCCTATGCCACTTCACAACAGCACTAACTGGATTAGGCGTCGGGGACACACAAGGTATCCTGAAAGGCAAGACTTGGTCCGGTATGAACATTCAAGGCTCCGACTTGGTCAACGTCGTAAAGTAACCAGAAAATCACCTCAGGCAGTGGAATTAAACTTACATAGCCACACGTAGTCTCCGCCGAGGGCCGAAGGCTCATCGCGGTTGCGTCCATCAAGTCCCCGTGTAGGAAAGAACCCTAGAAACAGGTCATTTGGGCCCCTATCCGTCCGGTCTGATGTGTTACCTATCAGCCCGGTCGTTCAAATCACGCGCCCCCTCCCCTGTGACCCCCGTCGAGATCACAGGTCGGGCTAGTGGACTCGTTAGCATAGTCAGGCCGGGACTGGATCCTCCGATGTCGCACGGCCGCTTGGCTCAGGAAGCCGGGCTCGCGCCGAGCCCATCCGCTTCTGGCTGGCGCAGCGGCGCGATCACGCCCATCGAAGCGAGAAGCGCGCAGATGACCAAGAAAACGCTTAGAGCGAACGGTTCCCATCTCTGCAGATCCCGCAGCACGAGCGTGAAGTTGAGTGAGAGATACACGACGATGGCGATGCATGAGTAGACGCTGCTCTTCACTGTCAAGCCGATCGCACGCAGGCGACCGGCGTGCGTCTCAAACGGATTCCAGTTTCTGCCGTACAGCATTGTGTAAACGACGAATGCGTTGACTGCGTAGACCAGCGTGACGACGCCGATGTTGATATAGCCGGCAAACCCCGCGAACGGATCCTGTTTGATGAAGATCACGAACCCGGCAAACAGAAAATAACTCACGACGGCAAGCAAGACGACGAACGGCGAGACGAAATCGAACAGCCCGCGGCGCTGCAGGACGGCTTTCCGCTTCCCCTCCGGAAGCGAGCGTTTGTGCGCCCTGTCGAACCTGACTCCGAGCCAGACGACGAGAGCCAGCGGCAACATCATCTGCGCCCCAAAATACGCGGCGACCAGGGCTTCCACCGGACCGTCATCCCAATCCGGGCGCCGCATGTAGCCGAACAGCCAGCCCAGCAACAACAGTCCGAGCACCGCGATGACCGCCGTCAGCGCGCGGTATCGACTAAGAATGCGCGCTTGAGCAAGACTGAGGTCGACGCCCGGGTACAGTTGCGCCAGGCGTTCGGCGGGGATACGCGCAGTCTGTAATCGAACGTATCTGATGAACCAGGCCGGATACAGGACGGAAATCGCCAGTATCTGTACCGTGAACATCGCAAGGAATGAGTAGGCTTCGATCATGACAACACCTCACTTGGACGGCGGTTGGCGGCTGATGGCGCCGGCGAACGCATTGCGAATTTCCGAATCGGTGACGCTTGCCCCGCGCAACTCGGCGATCGTTTCGCTGAGCTTGCGCAGCGTCCACTCCTGCAGGTTGAACTTGCAGTTCGCTTTGGCCTTGGGGTGGACATAGGTACCGCGATACCCCTTGGCTTCGATGATCGAATCCCGTTCCAGCAGCTTGTAAGCCTTTGCCACGGTCTTGCTGTTGAGCTCGAGATCGTTGGCGAGCTGGCGGATCGAAGGCAGCGCGTCGCCCGGCTTCAGAACCCCCGCGGCGACGGCGGCCTTGATCTGCTCGATGAGCTGCTCGAACTGCGGCACGGGGTCGTCGATGTCGATCGTGATTTCCATCGGGCGGCCTTGATGTACCATCTGAACCAATGGTACAACTGGTTCAACGGAGTTGCAACCAGAATCGAGCGCGTTCATTCGCCCCTTCCGCTCGGCTCACGATTTTCTAGAAAGCTTCATCGACCCGTAGTGACTAGAATGGGAAAGAATGGCTGAACAGCGAGACGGCGGTTTTGAGCTGGTGCTGAGCAACCGGCAACTACTGAGCCTGTTCTTTGTTGTGGTCGTGTTCTTCGCGGCATTCTTCTCGGTCGGCTATGTCGTGGGGTTCGGTCACGGAGAAGGCTCGCGGTCGACGCCGGAATTGGCGGAGGCGCCGCCGCCCGCGCCCGCCCAAGAGGAAGTACGGCTGCCCGACAGCCTGTTGATGCCGGCCGAGGAAGAAGCGCCCGAGCCGGCCGCTGCGGCTCCGGTTCGCGAGACGCCGAAAGAGTCTCCCCGCGCCGTCGAGGCCCCGCCCGCGGCGAAACCGACTCCTGCTCCGAGCGCTCCCCCGCCGCAAAAGCCGGCTGTGAAAGCGGCAGCCGCTCCGGCAACGCCTCAGCCGCGTCCGGCTGCGAGGACGGCGGCGGCGGCATCGGGCTATAACGTCCAAGTGTTGGCGGTGCGCGTTGCGGCGGATGCGAACAACGTCGCCGGCAATCTGAAAGGGAAAGGATATCCGGCGTATATTGAAGCGGACCGCGGCGATGGCTGGCATCGCGTGCTCGTGGGGCCTTTCGCTAGCCGCGAAGCCGCCGAGGAGTATCGCAAGCGCCTGACCGCGGACGGCTTCAATACCATCCTGCGGACGCCATAGGATTCGCCGGTGTCTCTCATCCAAATCGCGGCGGGCGTTCGCCGGCCTGTGGAGCGGCTTCCGGAATGGCTGCGCAAGCCCGAAACAGCGGCCTCGGCGGTGCATGACCTCAAGGTCGAATTGCGCGAGCGGCGATTGCATACCGTGTGCGAATCGGCGCGCTGTCCCAACATGCACGACTGCTTTTCGCGCAAGACGGCAACGTTCATGATCCTGGGCAATGTTTGCACGCGACGCTGCGGCTTTTGCGCCGTGCCGCAAGGCGAGGGCTCCGCGCTCGATGCGGACGAGCCGCGGCACGTTGCCGAAATGGCCGCGCGCATGGGCCTGCGCTATGTGGTGATCACCAGCGTGAACCGCGATGAGTTGCCGGACGGCGGTTCCGCGCATTTCGCCAAGACGGTGCGCGAGACTCGCCGCGCGCTTCCCGGCGCCAAGGTCGAGGTGCTCACGCCGGACTTCTTGGGCGACGAGCAAGCGGTGGCTAGAGTATTGGACGCCGGGCCGGACGTATTCAATCACAACATGGAGACGGTGTCGCGCCTTTACTCGCGGGTCCGGCCGCAGGCGGTTTATCAGCGTTCGCTGGACGTGCTGGCCTATGCCAAACGGCGCCGGCCGGACGTGTTGACCAAATCCGGCTTAATGGTGGGCTTGGGCGAAACGCACGAACAGGTGCGGCAGTTGTTAAGAGATCTGCGAGGCGCGAGCGTCGACGTGGCGACGATCGGACAGTATCTGCAGCCGCGCCGCAATCGGCTGCCTGTCGAGGAATTCGTGACTCCCGCGCAGTTTGACGAATACCGCGAATACGGCGAATCGATCGGCTTCCGCAACGTGTTCAGCGGGCCGTTCGTGCGCAGCAGCTACATGGCTGACTTAGTCGCGGAAGGGGCTGAGCTTCCGTAGTGGGCTCGCTGGCCGTCGCACTGGGATTGGCGCTCCTGAGCGGAGTCCTTCAGGTTCTGATTTTCCCGCGCTTTTCGTTCCCGTATTTGGCGGCATTCGCTATCGCGCCATTGTTGTTGGCCGCCACGGAAGAGCCGCGCGCGTCACGACGCTTCTTGGCGGGTTGGTTGGCCGGTTGCGTCTTTTGGGGCGGCTCCTGCTATTGGATCTACGGCGTGATGAACGATTACGCGGACCTGAACGGGCCGGCGGCGGCGGCCATCTTCGTTGGCTTCTTCTTGGCCAAGGGCTTGCACCTGGGCGTGTTCGCGGCGCTGGCCGGACCGGCGATGCGGAAGCCCTGGGCGCTTCCGGTCGTGTCCGCTCTGTGGGTGGCGATCGAGGGAACTCACCAGCACTTAGGCTTCGCCTGGCTGCAACTCGGCAATGCCGCGACGAGCATGGAGGTTGTCGCCCGATTGGCGCCCTTCACCGGGGTGTACGGGCCCTCGTTTGTGTTGGCGGCAATCAATGTGAGCGTGGCCTTGCTGATTATGCGCCGTCCTCGGCTGCACTGGGCCGGACTGGCGTTGCTGCCCGCGCTTTTCCTCTTGCCGCGACTCCCTGACGGGGAGACCGGCGACCGCCATGCCAGGCTGGTGCAGCCGGCGGTGAATGCGAACTCCATCATCGACGGATGGACGCCGGCGGAGAACCAAGCGCATTTGCGCATGATGGAGGATCTTTCCACGGCTGGGGACGTCAAGCCGGACCTGTTGATTTGGCCCGAGTACAGCGTGCCGCTCTACTACTTCGACGTGGAGGGCTGGCCGGAGTTCATGGCCCACATGGCGCAAGCCGTTGACGCGCCGTTCATCTTTAACGCGATCACCTTCGAGCAAGTCGATGGCGAGAGGCGGCCGTTAAACAGCGCGCTGATCTTGGACGCGACCGGCGAATTGGCCGGGCGCTACGCCAAGATGCATCTGGTTCCCTTCGGTGAGTTCGTCCCCTGGCCTTTCTCGGCTTTCATCGACAAGATCACGCTTCAGTCGGGAGATTTCACGCCGGGCGACGAGTCCACCGTAACGACGGTCAACGGACATCAGGTGGGGGTGTACATTTGCTACGAGAACGCCTTCCCGAGCGGCGTGTGACAGTTCACGGCGAACGGGGCGGAGGTATTGGTCAACATTTCGAACGACGGCTGGTACGGCGCCACGGCAGCGCGTTATCAACACCTACTGCTGGCGCGAATGCGGGCGATAGAGAATCAGCGCTGGATTTTGCGAGCGACCGCGGACGGGATCACGACTTCGATTAATCGCGCCGGACAGATAACGCCGCCGCTGCCGTCGTTCGAACCCGGGGCGGTAACCGCGAGCTTCAGCTACTCGGCGGAACTTGGCTGGTACGCGCGCTGGGGAGACTGGTTCTGGTGGCTGTGCGTCGCTATATCCATGACGCTTCTGCGGCGGAAAATGGCTTTCAAGGGCAGCCGATCTCCGTCGGTCGCTACAAGCGCCAAAAGCCCCAAGGCCACGAGCACTAACGCTGGAGATCCGAGCCAAGCGTAGTGCCAACTATGCGCCCAAGCGGCGGCCAGCGCCAAGACGCCGCCAAGCCAAGCGCGGCGGGTACGCGCCATGATCGGCAACAGGCCGATGAGCAGGAGTTGGGCGACGACGCCGGCGATGCCGAGTTCGGCGATCAAGCGGAGCGGCTCCGCGCCGGCAAGGCTCGCTTCCGTCATCGTCGGAAAATGCGCTCGAGCGGCGACAGGAAACGTGCCGAGACCATGGCCGATCGCCCTCTTCTGCTGGAACAGTTGCCATGCGGCGGCCGGCGCGGAAGCGTCGCTGACGGGCAGATCCGGCCCCTCTTGGGCAAGTTGGCGGATGATGCCGCCGGCAACCAACGCCCCCGCTACTAGGCCCAGCGCCCCGGCGGAGGAAACGATGCGGCCCGGATTCTTGCCTCGTTCGAGGGCCAGCTTCACCGCTTCAACGATCAGGATAATCACGAGTTCCGCCGTGAGCAGCAGAAATCCAGTCGATGAGCCGGCCGCTGCGGCTGACGCGGCGAGAACCGCCGCGGCGGCGACGCCCAGAGCGCGCCAGCGGCTGGCGGCGAGCGCGGTGACGAGCGAAAGGGGAAAGAGCAGTTCGGCGAATACCGCGTAGTGCTCGAACTCAGGGAATGGACCGAAGGGCTCGAGGCCGGGCGCTGCTCTCCAAAGAACGCCGCCGCGCGCCGCCACGGCCTGCAGCATGGCCATCAAGCCTGCCGCCAGGCCCAGCCAACAAGCCGCGACCGGCCACGTCTTGCGGATCGACGGATCCGCTTGCACGTTGACGCCGATGACGAAGAACGCCAGGTAGGCCAACCAAAGCGCCAAACCCGCCTCGGTGACATGGGCGAACGCGGAAAGCGAGAACGCGGTCTGCACGTCCGCGGCGACGACAATGACAAGCAGAGGCAGATAGAAGGCGCTGGCCACAAACGGGTAGGGATGGCGGACCTTTCTGATGGCCCAGGCGATAGCCAGGGCGGCGAGCGCGACTTGAATGATCGTGACCGTAAACGAATCGACGGCGCCGAAAGCAAAGACGGCAAACCCGGTCAGTGCGATCAAGCCTAGGCTAGAGAGCTGTCGAAAACGATAGTGAAGGATCACCGAAGGGACGCCCCCGTTGCCTCAGCCAGCGCAAGCCGCACGTCGCGCAGCGAGAACCCTGCAAGGCGCCGCGCTTGAGATTCAACTACGAGATAGCGCAGCTCAAGGACGGCGGCTCGCGTGCCCGGAGGTATGACGAACGTTACGTCTTCGACATCCCAGAATCCTTCCGCATTGTTGAAGGTCACGAAGGGATGAATGTCGGCGGCGGAATAGAGATCCCGCACCACCCATCCCAGGCCGGTTCGAATCTCCATGCCCTGCGTGGAGAACTCGAAGCGCAGCACGTAGGTTCCCGGCACAACGGGGATCACCTGCGTGAGCAGCGTGATGCCGCTTTCTTGAACGCCGGAAAACCGAAAGTCAATGCTGCCGCGATTCCCTTGGAGCGTCGGACGAGTCCACAGAACGCCCCGGTGGTCGTGGGCCTTCCAATCGAAACCGCGGCCGGAAGGATCGGTCAAGAAAAACTGATTGGTCAGCAAACGCTGATCAGGACCGCGCAAGGGCGCGTACGGCAGCAGCGCTCGATCGCAAAGAAAGTTCCATGCATCGACGGCCTCATCCACGTATCCAGCGGCCAGGAGCCGGTCCACGTATTGGGTCGCCAGCGCAGTTTCGCTTTCAGTCGCCGCCGTCGAGAATCTCGGCCAAGCCTGCCGCATCGCGTCCAGTTCTCCCAGGTCGAACAAGTAGGCGAAGTAACGGCGATTGATCCGCGGTTCGTCCGGGATGGCCAAGTCGAGAATGGTCGCCGGGTCCGCTTCGGCTCGCCAGCAGAGGGATGCGGCCGCAGCCAGCCGCCCCGGATCGGCGAGGATCGACTCGTGCGTCCAGGGCCAGACCTGGTCCCAATTCCCGCGCCGCGCGTAATAGTTGGCCAAGCTCCAGCGGGGGCTAAATCCGGCCTCCGCCTCGGCAGCCCCCAGCAGGGCGCTCTCAGCCTCATCGAAGCGCCCCAGGCGTTCCAGTTCCAGAGCCAATGCGATTCGCGGGGAACTGGCGCCAGGCGCCCGCTCAACCGCATTTTGCAAGCTGGCCACGGCGCTGCCGGACTCGCCTTCTCTGGATTGCCTCACTCCCAGACGGAGCCAAGCAAGAGAATGGTCGGGCACGACGGCGACGGCGCGCTGCAGCGAAACGAGCGAGGACTCTCCCACCCACGCTTCCGCCAAGGTGGAGCGCACGGAACTTTGAATGACGAAAACGGCGGCTGCGCCGACCAAGAGGGCCGCCGGCAGGACAGCGATCCGCGAATAGCTCGCCGGGGGCGGAGGAGCAGGTTTCGGACGGGGCGGCTCGACGGCGGGCTTGGGGCCGGCGGCCCCTTCGATCAATTCCTCGACGGAGATGGCAATCCAGGGTTGGGCGGGCGGAGCGTTTGGGTTCGCCTCGGGCCTGGACAAGGGGTCGGGCTTACTCTTGCTGCGTCGACGGCGCCGCGGACGATCGAACATGAGGAAATTTGACTAGCCAGCCGACTGCGGGGATATCTGAACTCCCCGATTGTAACGCAGCAAACCCCGCTCATCTCAGTTACTTAGCGGCCGGCAAGAAGCCCGCGAATGCGCATCCAGTCGGCAAGTCGCGACGGCCACGAACCTAACACCGCATCGCTCCAAGCCAGGCCGACGCCGTGCGGCCCTCGCTCGTAAATGTGCAGCTCCGCCGGAATCTTGGCCCGCCTCAGGGCGAGATAGAAAAGAACGCTGTTCTCAGCCGGTACGACCATGTCTTCGTTGGTGTGGAAGAGGAAAACGGGCGGGGTCTCGGCAGTAACCTGCAGTTCAGTGGACAAACGCGCCGCCAACGCCTGATCGGGGCTTTCGCCGAGCAGATTGTTCTTGGAACCTTGATGCACATACTCGGTGGTCATGGAGATGACCGGATA
The DNA here is from genome assembly GCA_946887065.1 of uncultured Bryobacterales bacterium. The sequence goes on along the minus strand of CAMPKL010000012.1, from coordinate 3,459 downwards.
GACCAAGACGGCGAAGTCAGGCCTTGAACTCGGGCGGTCAATCGGATCGGCAGCCGCGGGCTGGCCTTTATCGAATAGCGTGGCGGCGCTCGAAGCGAGGTGGCCTCCGGCGGAAAAGCCCATAATCCCGATGCGGTCAGGTTGGTAGCCATACTCCCCGGCGCGGCCGCGCACCCAGCGAATAGCGCGCTGAGCGTCGCCCAATTCGACGGGGTGATGGTATTTCGGACCGAGGCGGTATTTCAGGACGAAGGCCGACACGCCAAGCGAATTCCACCAGCGCGCGATCTGCTCGCCCTCGTGGTCGATCGCCAGGGCGCGATAGCCCCCGCCGGGACAGACCACAACCGCCGTTCCGACGGCTCGCTCTGGCGGCACGATGTAGAGATCAAGGGTCGGGATGTCCTCATCCTGCTGGCCCAAAGCTCCGGGCGCATCGCCTGTCCACAGTCTGATTCTCTGGGGCGGCGTTCCGCCGCGCTGCGCCAGGAGCGGAGTCGCAACGAGTAGACCTGCAAGCAAAACGAGGGCATGTCGCATGGCGCGGCGATTGTATCAGAGCCGGGGCGCCTGGGGACCTCCGCCCGTACAATAAGGAAGCAATGCGCTGGTTGTTGGTTATGCTGCTGACCATGTCGGCGCTCGCCCAGGAAAGCCCGGTCGAGCAGGCGATCGCGGCGTTGCGCCAAAACGACTTCGCCGCGGCGGTCCCCTTGCTTCAGACTGCTGCCGAGGCGGAGCCGGAGAACGCGTCGATCCAGTTCAATCTCGGCTATGCCCTGGCCCAGTTGCAACGCGACGAAGAGGCGATCAAGGCCTACCGCCGAGCCTTGGAGATTGAGCCGGAGTTGCAGCCGGCTTTTCTGAACTTGGGCGTTGTGTTGCTGAGGAGCGGGAAGGCGTCGGAGGCGGCGCCTTTGCTGGGCCGCGCGGCGGCGAACCATCCCGATGACCCGCAGGTTCTATACTTCCACGCCCAGGCGCTTGCGGAGTCGGGCCAAGCGAGCGAGGCGATACCGGTTTACGAGCGAGCGGCCGAGTTGGATCCGGGCGAGCCCTCGATCTGGATTGAACTCGGGCAGGCGCAGGCTTCGCTGAATCAGATCGAGGCCGCGGCGGCGAGTTACCAAAAAGCCGGCGAGTTGGATCCGCGGTTGCGCTCCTACCAGGTGCAACTCGCCGAACAGGTGGAGAAGGCCGGCGGACGCGAGCAGGCGCTGGAGATGTATCAGGACTATCTCGAAGTCGAGCCGACGAATGTGGCCGTTCGAGAGCGCATCGGGATGCTGCTGCTGGAGTTGGAGCGCTACACGGATGCGGCGACGCAATTGCAGGCGGTTGTCGATCAAAGCCCGACGGACGCTGCACGCGCGGCTCTAGCCCAAGCCTATGTGTTGGCGGACGACGCCGATACGGCCCGGCAGAGGCTGGCGGAAGCCGTTGCCGCGAGTCCCAATGAACCTGAGTTGCGCCTGCGATACGGCGCCAGCCTGATTCAAGCCCTCGACTACGAGGGCGCTCATGCCCAATACCTCGCCGCCGCCCAGCAGGCGCCGCAAAATCCGAAGGCATGGGCGGGCCTGGCCTTTGCTCTCTATCAGGTGCAGAATTACGACGGTTGCCTGAAGGCGCTGGCGAGTGCCGAGAAGTTGGAACCGCTCAGACCCGCTAGTATCTATTTGCGGGCGATCACCGAAGACCGGCTCCAACTGTACAAGGAAGCGCAGGAAAGCTACCAGGCGTTTCTGGCCGCCGCGCCCGGCATGGAAGATGAGGAGTGGAAGTCGCGCCAAAGATTGCGCGTGATTGAACTGGTGTTGAGTAAGCGATGAGATTTTCACGCCCGGCAATCGTCTGCTTGTTCCTCGCGCTAGCGGCAGCGGCGCCGGCTCAGCAGCCCACGTGGGATGCCGTCCAGTCTGAGTCCGATCCGGAAAAGCAATCTCAAATGGCGCTGGATCTGGCGCAGGCCGGCGTGGACAGCGTCGTCGAGGCCTATCGCCAAGGATTACCGGAACAAGCCCAGGCGATGCTTGCCCGCATCGTTGAAGCCGCCGAGTTGTCGTTAAAGGCGCTCGAAGCGACGGGCAAAAACGCACGCAGTCGTCCGAAACATTTCAAGAAGGCCGAGATCGCAACTCGCAAGCTGGCACGGAGTCTGCAGGGCGCGCAGCGTCAGTTGATTTATGACGAACGCGAGGACCTGGAGCCGGTGATTCAGCGCATTGAAGCGATCAACGGCCAGATCCTTTCCATGATCATGCAGACCAGGAGGTGAGTGAATGAAAGGCGCGCTACTCCACGTTTTCACCATCGCGATGCTCGTCGCGACGCCGGCCTTCGGGCAGGAGATCTTAGTGACCAAGGACTTCCTGACGGAGTTTGAGGCCGACCAGATCCGCTTGGCGCAAGATCCCAACGAGAGAATCCCGATCTACCTGCAGTTCGCGAAACTGCGCCTGGCGTTGATCGACCAGCTATTGGCCAAGGAGGAGTTGGGCCGCGGCGCCAAGGTCCACGACAATCTCTCGGAGTTGGGACGAATCGTGGAAGCAGTGGATATGGTCATCGATGACGCGTTGTTGCGCGACGCGGATATCTCGAAGACGATACCGCCGCTGCTGAACGCCGAACGCGAGTTCCTCAGCCGGCTGCAGCGCATTCAAGAGACAGACCCGGACGATTTGTGGCGTTATGAGTTTGCCTTGGAAGACGCCATCTACATCTTGGAAGATTCGATTGAAATTACCTCCGAAGATCTCACCGCCCGCAAGAGCGGGCTCATCGAAACGGACGGCGCCGAAAAAGCGGCTAGGGAAAAGACGATGAGCCAGCAGCGGCGGGAGGAAGTGCAGGAGGCCGCGCAAGAACAGCAGAAGGAAGAAGAAGACCGGGAGAAGAAACGGCCGAGTCTGCTCAAGAAGGGAGAATCTCTGCCCAGCCAACAGAGATGACGGCGGTGAGTCTGCTGCGCGGCGTCCTCGCGATTGGCGTCTTGTCGCTGTTGGGCCTGGCGTTGACGGCGCCCTGGGCGCTCTCGCAATTTCCGCTGTTATTGGCGGGGCTGTCGACGGCTTTTGGCCAGATCTGTCATCAAGAGCCTAGCCGCGTTCTGCTTGTGGAGGGCGTCCCGAGCCTTTTGTGCGCGCGCTGTTTGGGCACCTTCGCGGGCGGGTCGGTCGCGTTGATCGTGCCGTCACGGCTATCGAAGAATTACGTGCTCGGATTGCTGGCGGCGGGAGCAGCGGCGTGGCTGCTGGAGACTGGCCTAGGACCATGGCCGGAAGAGGCTCGGTTGCTGGCAGGTTCGGCGATCGGGCTGGCCCTGGCAGCCCCGCTTCGCGAGGCGTCCCAGCCGCGGATCGTGCTAGATTAGGGCTGAAGATGCTTCGTCTTCGACCTGCCCCGCGGAGAGGTGGCTGAGAGGTCGAAAGCAGCGGTTTGCTAAACCGTCGTAGG
>CAMPKL010000011.1 GCA_946887065.1 uncultured Bryobacterales bacterium | reverse complement strand
ACTTCCAGCTTCGTGTAGATGGACCGCAAGTGCCAGCGCACTGTTTCCCTCGTGATGAAGAGCGTCTCGCCGATTTGCTGGTTCGTAAAGCCGTTCGCGATGCAATGCAAGATCTCCCCCTCACGGGCCGTGAAGTGATAGTGATCCGCGTGGTTAGTCGCTTGGCGGAAGGCGTCGGCGAGCAGTTTGCGGGTGACCCACAACTCGCCTTCCTTCGCGGCGGATAAGGCTCGATGAACGACGGTGATGTCGCAACCGCTCGGCAGAAACCCCGATGCTCCGTTCCGCAACAATTGGTCGCGGAAGGCGCCATCGACACCGCCTCCGGGAAGCAGTATAAGGACAGGGCGATCCCCGAAGCTCCAGCAATCCGGGTCAAGCGGTTTAAGGTACTTAGCAGCAACGTCGAACGTAACGATGACGCCGCAATAGCAGGACGACAATTGACCCGCAAGCGCGAATTCAAGCACGAGGGGGGCGTCGTTGGCCCGTCTCAGAACAACTGGGCCGCCGTCCAGCGCCTGCTCTTCGAGCCTCCGGACATCCGGGCCCGAACCGCAAAGTACGGCGAGCGGCGGGTCGCAGACTTGTTCTTGGTTCATCATCCCCGGTAGCGCGAGTCTTCTACTCACGCTGGCCTAGCCAGGATATCTCTCATCCCTCATTTGCGAAACGGGGAATTCGCCGGGGCGGCTTCATCCAACGGACCCAAACAACCAGTACTATAGGCCCATTCAGAACCCCATTACCTTGGGGCTACAAATCTTTGAGGGACGCAAAAACTTCCTTCATTTGATAGACCACCTGCCGTTTGGGGGAGGCGAGTCAACGATCCTAAACGAGCGTATTTTAGAGGTGAGAATCGTTCTTGCTCGCTTGTCCACGAATTGAAGGCGCATTTCAGGCGCGATGTAGCAGTCGTGAATAGCCTCGTTCAGCCAGCGCGTCCCGATCAAGTCAACGCGCAGTGGCGTGGGGCAGTAAACGGAATGCCCGCTGATCTCGGCCTTTCCCGGCTCGATGTGCGAGAGCAGGTAAATGCGATTGGCGGTTGTGATTTCTAGACGCAATCCTAATGTTTCTGTGTCGAGGTAGAGACCCGTGGGCGCAGCGGTACTCGGGCTGGATGCCGCTCTCAATATGTCCTCGCGGTTTTGATCGCTGACGATGCCAATACCCAAGACTTCTGAAAGCGCGATGGTTGGTCGAGTAGGATCGGGCACTTTGGACCTCAAAGCTATCATAAGGCCAGTTAATTAGCTTCTGGAGACAGTTAGTCACCCACCGATCTAGGCCGCGGCGATGCAGGAAAGTTCCCGAGACGACGCAGATGCCCTTGACGACCAACCAGGCGACCGACCCGGCTGCCGGCGATTGAAGATCGGTCGGACCCACAGCCCACTCGTTCGTTATCGTCCGGCAAGTAGACCGGGGGCGTGAAACAGCACCAGGTCGTCGGTTCTCCACACAACCTTCAGGTCATCGTGGTGTTGCCCGTAGATGGCGAGCAACTCCGCTAGTTGGAACTCTAGAGTCGCCCGTTCCAATGGCGTGCTGTAGGCGCTGGACGCCGTCGGAGATAGGCGCGCCTGCAGAACGGCGGCGCCGCTTGTTGGGAAGCTTTGCGGCTGCAGCGGCCGCGTCTCTACCAGAAAGTACACGTCGCGGACCGGGAAGGGGAATTGGTAGGCCGGCCGAGCGACTTGGGCGGCTTGGATGTCACGAACAAACCCGGCAATTTCGACATGCCATCCGTTGCCATATACATACGGAAGCTCTTGAGTCGTTGAGACCAAGGCCCAGGTATTCCTGGGCTGTTCCAGCGCCAGTTGCCGGGCGACCTTTGCTGCGGCTTCGTATTGTATTGGTCCGTCCGGTTGCTGTCTGGCGACGTAAACGAAGGCGGCAACCAGAGCGGCGGTTAACCCTATGCCTGCCAGGCGTCGAACAGTCACGCAAGGTTGAATCCGAAATTCGGCCACTCCGATGCCAAGAAGAACTGCGGCCATATACGGGATCAGCACCTGCAAGGATTGGGCGAAATGACCAGGCAGGAATCCCACAGCGATTCCGAGCACGGCTGAAAGCAGGGCCTCAAGCCTCGATGTCGATCGGAGGCCGATCGCCAGGAGAATGAACGCGACCGCAAGCTCCGAGCGGGCCAAATCATCGACGCCATCCATGACGGGCGACAACATGAGAAAGACGGCGCTGCCCATGGCCGTGATTGCCGCTGGACGGCAACCCCTGAGTTGAAAGACGACGAACCCAATCGCGGCGATGAGAAGAGCTGCGAAAAGCGGCTCGCTCAGCGCAACAGCGCGCGGGGCGGCGACGGCGGCGAGGTACTGCAGCGGCAACAGCAGCGGGACAGACAAGTCCGGAACCCAGCTATGGCCATTGTTCAAAACCGATAGGGAAATGGATCTTGAGTAATCGTCCATGTCGCTAAGGCGGGCATTATGGATTGGGAAGAAGGCTTTTACAACAAGGGGGAACGCCGGCAGAGTCATCCATGTGAGAGCGTTCCGGACACGGCGTTGTTGAGAGGCAATGCGCCCCCAGGCGTACCGCAAATCGGCTGCGTGCCGAAGCGCCGTTAACTGGCGGATTAACCACTCACGACGGCTGTTCGGCCCAACCAGTAGCTCGGGCGTCCGTTGTGCTGCATCTATACCAAACCATAGGAGAGAAAGAGGCAGCAGCGCCCCCGGCAACGCCAACCCAATGATGCCGAGCAGAACCACAGCCAGTTCCGTGAAGAAGCAAAAGCGGACGAAACTTCCCGCCCAACCCGCAAACGACTCCCTAAGCCCGCCACGCGCCCAAGTCGGGAGTGCCCAATAAAGCGTCGCGAACACGGCGACTACACGGATGTACGCTAGAAACTCCATCCCTTATCCGGTGACGACAAACTGCCTGTAGTCCAATTCTTGAAATGCCTGCAAGACGGATGCTCTGGACGCCATTGCGAATACAGCGCCGCCCGCGAGGAATCCTATAACCGCATACTCGTACCCCCCAACGCGGGAGCATAAGTACCCGAGGCACAGGTTGGCAAGGCATCCGACCGCAGCCGAACGTACAGCCGCGACGGGGCTTGAGAGGCCGAACAGGAGATTGACGTTCCAAAGACCGAACATGAGCAGAACGTATCCGATGAGCGACGCGACTGCCGTCTGCAGCGTCGTCGCACCCGTGAGCAGGCCTGTCGCTGTGCCTACCCCGAAAGAGATCAAACCCGCGGCAACTCCAAGTGCGACCAACAGCAGCGCATACCTCTGGTAGCAGCCCTGAACGTCTGCACGGAATGCGCTAATTTCGGTGACTAGATGACTCTTTGAAGAACGTGCGATCACGGTGTAAAACGCAGCAGTCGCACAATGAACCCAACCCGCGAGCACGACAAACGTAAAGAGGCCGATGTTGATCGCCGTTTCATAGTCGCCACGAAACTGCACCGCCAGCGGAGCGGAGTAGGTTTGGGCCGTCCACGCCGACAGTCGATCGCCGAATAGCAGCAAGTAGTACGTGATCCCATAAAGAAAGAACGGCCACACGGCATACGCCTCTTTGGCTAGATCCCAGGCGCCGACGTCGGAGTGGGCCGAACCGACCATCTGACGCAGAGATCTCAGAACGATCCAAGTGCCGGCTGAGCAGCAGGCGGCGAGCGCTAGGAGTTGCGACGTAATGAGAGGCAGGGCGCACCAGGCGTGGAGGAACCAGACGACGCCGATTCCGGCTAGGTTCAGCCACACCAACAATACGCCTTTTTCCAGCACGTAGAACGCGCCGGCTGCAAGCCAGAAAATACCCAACGTCACGCAGAAGGCGGCGGCAACGAGGTTGACGCGCGAGGGGAGCCATGTCCAATATTCCGACGCTGCGAGCAGCACGAGCGATCCGACTCCGACAATGCCAACTCCCACGGCGAACCAATGCCGAATTGAGGAAGCGCACATCGAGGGCTGTTGGGTTGTATGGAAGAAGAGACCACGCCGGACCATCGCTTGTACCACGCCGCCCGCGAGAAGAAAGCTGCCTACCGTGCCGATCCCAACCGCCGTGGCGTCCTCGTTCGGTAATTCTCCTCCCCACAGCGCAAACCCCAAAGTCAGCATGGACAGACACGAAAACAACAAGGGCACGGAAAAAGCAATGCCGTTGACATACTCTCGTAGCAACCCCTTGTGCGCTAGAGGCGGCTCAAGCGTCGGCCCGTACGTTAAAACGCGCGGCAACCAGGTCTCGGCCATACTGTGGGCGGTTTCATATCCAAACTCTGAACGGGCGACCGCATCGGTGACACCCTCGGTTTCGAGTCGCGTCGCCAAATCGCGGACGTTCAACGGCTCTTGCCATTCTTTAGCCAGGTCCGGCCGCAAGCAAGTCGGCAGGTGCGACTGATCTTGATGTTCGGTCATAAATTAGTTGGAAGCGCTCGGAGCACTTCGTAAGTTCATACCGTGAACGAGCGCGTTCCAGCGCTCGCGACGACAGTTCCCGGCGGTAGCCGTCAGCGCCGTCGCCGGCTAGCAAAGAGAGCAGCGCCTTGGCCATTTGTGAAGGATTGCGAGGGGGCACTACTAGACCTGTATTACCGAGCATCTCCGCGACTCCGCCTACGTCCGTCGCAACGACAGGGCATCCGCTAAACATCGCTTCGAGGATTGAGTACGGCATTGCTTCCGAGATGCTCGGCAGACAGAGGACGTCAGCGGCCTGGTATGCCGATGCGGGATCCGTAGTCTGTCCCCACTCAATCTTGTCGGCGATTCCGAGCTCTTCGGCGAGCTTGAGGCAGTAGTGATAATATTCGCGGTCGCCGACTTCGCCTAACACACGCCAGCGGACCTGCGGCGCCTGCGGCGCAACGATGGCAATAGCCCTTATCAAATGATCGATTCCCTTTAGCCGGTAGATGCGCGCCATGGTGAGTACCGTCGGAGCCGGGGCGGGGACGGGCTTGTCAACGGAATGGAAAACTTTCGAGTCGACGCCGTTCGGCACGATTTCGATGCGGTTGGACGCGCCGCCCATTTGAATCTGCCAGTGACGATTGAACTCACACAGCGAGGTGATTGAGTCCGCATAGTGGTAGTTCATGCGCACCAACGCTTCGTACCAACTAAACAAGAAGCGTCGGCAATTCACGCTTTCTTTCATTCGTCCGAGCGATAGATAAAGTTCGCGCAGATAGATGCCGTGCTCCGTGAGTAAGAACCCTGTACCTCTGTTGAGCTTTTGAATCACGCCAGGAACGCCGGCAAGGCCAGCCATGGAAGCGTGCACGATGTCCGTCTCCGGAAAGGTCACTGCTGAGACGGCTAGATACCGTTGCAGCCAGCGCATGCACTTCGTGGCTTCCTCGAGCGTAAACGCTTCCGGCCTATCGCGGCAGACACGCAAAAAGGAGTTCCAGGCCTGCGGCGACGATATCGACCGCGAGTAGTCGTACTCGCGGAAGTACCGGTGCAACGCGTCAAACGATTCGGCCAGTTCTTCGGGACGGCGGGCTGAAGAGTCCGCCATAATGCAGTTCAGCAAGGATTCAAACGGCGGCAGGAACTCACTGCTTATTTTCTCCGGCGTTGTCTGAAGGCGTCGTATGAGGCAACTCAGGAGGCTACCCGCGGCCGGACCTGGTTCCGCGGTGCCCCACAGCGGAAGAAATTGCTGAGAGACCACGTTGGACGGTAACTGAACGACCGAGGCGGCGCTCGGAGAGTGGGTAACGGCGAATAAGTGAAACGAGGTAGTCGGTAACTGCCGGATAAGTTGATCGCACCAAACGCTCACTCCCCCGCGGTAACACGGGTAAGTTCCGTCTGTCGTCAGCAATACCGACCGCCCGCTCATCGCACATCCAAATGCTCAAATTCCATTTGGGCGTCAAGGCCCACCAGGATCGTCTTGGGGTCTGGGTTGGTTATGACGGCCTTAATGAGATAGACCTGGTGTGTTGCATCCGGAACCAGAGTGACGTCGCTGACGAACGACGGGAGTCGCTCCGCGCCGGCGCCAGGAAGCAACACGGACAGCGGGCGGCCAACTTGGATCGATTGCGCCAGTTTAGCCGTGACGGGAGCCGCGATTGTGAGGGTAGACAGATCGGCAATGCGGGCAATACTCGTTCCGGCATGAATCCATTCGTCTTGCCGCACCCCGAGACTGAGGACTGTCCCGCGTCCGGTCGCTTTGATCACCAACCTACTGCCGCGCTCCTGGGCTGCCATGAAGGCGGCTTTCGCATCCGCATAATCAGCCTCGAAGCTAGAGGGGTCGTGAGACGAAGCCGTGACTTGTAAATCGAGCAGGCGAATCTGGGATTCAGCCTGGTCGAGTTCCTGGCTGAGGCGAGACTGATGTTCACGAGCCGCTTCCAGATCTCGCGAGTCCGCTTCTAGCCGCCGTTCATACTCATGAAGTTCCGCCTCCGTGGCTAGACCTCGCTGAACCAGGGGCTGGATAGCAGCTAAGCGTTCCCGGGCGGCCTGAAACGCTGCTTCGGAGTCGCTGACCTTGAAAGCTTGCAGACGCTGGCGGGCCAGGTCGCGATTGCGCTGCGCGCTTCGCATTCTCTCTTGAGCAAGATTTCGAGTAATAGCGGCGGCTGCCTGCGATGTGAACGTGTCCAAGTGTGCTGCCGCGGCCGCTAGACGCTTTTCGGCGGCCTCGATCTGGACGCTAATCTCTTTATTCTCTAAAACCATCAGCGTATCGCCCGCCTCAACGGCAGAGCCTGTTTGCACATGTACAGAGGCTACCCGAGCGGGAAATTCGCTGACGATGTTGGACAACGAACCGGGTTCGATCCGCGCCGGCAGCACCGTCTCCGAGGACATATCGATCGGCAGGTTGAACCGGCTGGGAAATGCTGTTCCCGCCCTAGACGAATAGATCGTGAGGACGAGAACAGCCAGCCCGATCAGCAATACTCCGCGGAGTATCGCGAACGGTTTGGAGTGAACAGTCATCGGCCTACCGGAGCCTCGCACTGACGATCGCGGCGTCGTAAATCAAAGCCTGAAGCGAGTCGGCCTCGCTACGAAGTCCAACTACGGCGACGAGGGCGGAAACATTCGCGCTGTCCTCAGACTTCAGACGCGCGAGGTCAAACGAGGCTAAGCGCTCCGCGTCCTTGGCCCGTGCCAATTCCAAGCGATCGGCTAATCCAGCCTGCACCCGAACCGATGTAATCCGGCTGCGTTCCGCTGCGAGTTCCATGCGCTCGTCCGCTAGATCAAGCTGGTCGTGCAAGGAATCCAGTCGAATCCGAATTTCAGCGATCCTCGCCAGGATCTGCCGCTCCAATTCTTCATGTCGACTTTCCAGCCGCCGGATCTTCTCGGCCAACACTCGTTTCTCCGCGTCGAAGGCGTTGTTGTCTTTGAGAACGACGCGCATTCTCTTGTCGTGGGTCGCTTCCAATTCGTCCCACAATTCCAAGATTCGCTGTTTGGCCGCTTGGCCTTCTATTAGGTCCCGCCGATAGATTCTTGCCATTTGGTAGAGAGCTTCCGGAGATTCCAGAGGCAGTTCCGACGGCGTCCGCACTCGAATCTCTGCAGCCCTTACATCGTCGGCAGACCGCTGCAAAATCGTGGCGAGCTTCACAGCAGCGATCCCAACGGCTTGGTCACTTCTGCGGCAATCCGATTTGCGTTCGAGTACGGCCTGTTCGTGCCAAAGCACGTCGAGACGGGTAGCGCGCGCCACGCTCAGCTCTTGCTGAGACTTCTCCCGCTCTCCGATCGCATCGGATACCAGCAAACAAGACTGATTCGCTCTTTGTTGCTCCAGGGCTAACGCCATATAGAGCTCGGTCACTTCCACCTCTCGGTGAAAGCGATCACTTTGAACGTCTATCGCGGCGGAAGCTGCGTCTATCCTTGCGTCGAGCACGTTAAGCGGAGTGGCTGTCTTGCCGTTCGCCAACAGTCCGGCACCGACGTTCGTAACCAGCGCTAGGGGATTGACGAGAGTCCAAATCGCTGATTGAGGCCTGATTTCTACCCGTCGATGGCTCGCCGCTTCCATCCAGAGCAAACGGGCCTGGGCCACGGCTAGCTCACTATCAGCCGGCGTCGGTTTCGACGCGGCGAGTTCAATCGCCTCGGTGAGGTCGAGAGAGGCGTTGCCGGACTGTGCTAAGCACAGCCCGGACAAGGTAATGTAGACGAACAGTAATCGTTTCAAGGTTCTCTCCTTAGAGCGCCGAAACAAAAGTGGGCGCGGTGCTGCTTACGCTGAAGTAAGAAACGGGTTGCCCGCCGTTGCTGTCGCAGGTTCCCTTGCAAATGCCGGAAACGGGCACCTTGGCGTTCTTCGTTACGCGAAGGACGACGCCGACCCCGGGATCGAGAATTCCCGTTACGCCGGATTGATTGAACGCCATCCGATCTAAGGTAATCGCCGCGATCCTGCTCTGATCCAGGCTGTTGATCGGCAGCGGCGATAGCGCTCGCACCTTGTCGAGAACCGCCTGGGACAGGTCCGTAAACAGGCTATGCGTGCCGTCATAGGCGATCAGATTGGCTTGATGGAACATCAAGGGATAGACTTCACCGCGGAACATGTTGCGCACGATCATCTCGGCCTCGCGGTTGATGATCTGTCCGTACGTCTGTTCGGTGTCGAAGAACGGCGGTCCGCCTGGTCCGCCGACCCGGCTGATTCCGTTCGGACCATAGAAGTAGTTGTACTCTCCCGTCGCTGACCCAGGAACTCCTACCGTCGGCGTGTAGACGTTGTAGAAGATGTTCGTCGGGCGCCGCGGAATGAGCAGAATCGCGGGGCGTATCGAGCTATAGACCGAGGTATTGTGCGGGTGGTTGGCTGGCAGCTTGGACGAATCGCTGACGAGATAACGGAACCCGTTGTCCTCTGCCGCTCTTAGGAAGTTTGCATTGGTTAGTCCAGAGAGGTTTGGCGTGACCAAACTTAGCCTGTCTTCCACCAAGTTGAGCTTGCGTCCGACATTGGCGTTATCGCTCAGTTCCAGGTAAGACTGCGAATAGGTTGCTGGCGAACACACGCCGCTGTTGGGGACAGGCTTAAAGCAATCCAGGTGCTCGTGGTCGTAGGTGTGCGAGACCCAGAAAAAGCTGGAGCGATAGCGAACGGCGGCCGCAGCCAACGAATCGGGAACCGGCGCGTCTCCAGCGGCAGTGGTTCCAAAGCCGTTGTAGGCCATGGTCGTCTTAATCGTGCCGGCGCCGGAAGCCGTGGCTTGGTCCTGCCATGCCTTGACCTTGTCTAAATCCGCGCCGCTGGTTCGGATGGACGGGCATCCCGCGGCCGGGTCAACCGTAGGATCGAGTTGAAAGCCCGACGGGCGACACTTTGAGTCGCTGGCATCGAACAAGTCGTTCGCGAGGAACAAGTCATCGATCTGCGGCGAATAGTAGAACTTGCGCTCTCCGATGAACACGCCGCCAGTCACCCATTTCACAAGGCCATAACCCAGTGCCATGGAATGAGAGAGATGCTGACTGTTGTCGAACGTCAGCGCGAGGTACTCACGATTGTCGGCTTTCTTGTGCAAGACCCCCACGGTCTGGCCGTCCATTGAAAGGATAGGCGTGGACGTCTCGCCGGCGCCCGCGACGGGAGTCGCCTTATATACGTAGGCGAACTCGACCGGGATCTGACCGGTGCGAGTAAGATCCGGGAAGGCCTGGCTCGAAGCTGGAAGGAATGACAACGTCCCGCCGACTTGGGCGTCTCCGGTCCACATGATGCCGTAACGAGGGTCGGGGAAAGTGTAATAGGCAAGCGTCCTCACGCCATACTGCATCGCGTATTTGTCGAGTTGATCCCAGCCTTGCTCCGGCAGCGCAATGGTGCAGGGCGTCGTCGAACAGGTAACGAGGTTTCCTGTCGCCAGGATGATGCCTTGATAGTTGCCCTTTTGGGTACCCGATAGCGCGGGTAATTGTCCGCCAGTCTGCGTTAAAACAACAGCGTCGTAGGGAACGCCGATCTGGTTCAGAATCGCCTTGATCGACGCGAAGCTAGGCTCCGTGCCGTCGGCGGTGAGAACGAGCAGTTTCATGTCTCTGGAGTTCGCGCTAAGCGACGGAGCCTCCACTGGTTCAGTCGGGGGCGTCAGGATCGGTTCCAGGATTTGCGTGACGACGGGTTCCAAAGTGGGGGAAACCAGCGGCGTCAGGACAGGTTGCACGACCGCAACAATCGGCTTCAGGATGGGATTCAGCACCTTGGTCAGCGAGCCCAATAACCCGGCTGAGATTACGCTCAGCGGGATCAAAAGCAATCCCCCAAGGAATACGCACATCCGTGCAGTCCGCAATACCTTCTTCATCATGTTCCTCCCCCGATAAGCCCAATAAGACTAAGTAGGCTTTGAAGATATGGCGGAATTAAGGTTTTATGGGAGGGGAGTTTTTAGGCCCTCCCCCGGTACTATTGGCGGTAGCTGGCTAGTACAAATCCCAGCAACTGGTTGTATGCAACACGGCGCGTTGCGTCGTTAAGCCACGTCGTTTCAACAGAGTACAACCTCAGAAGGTGTCCGGGCAGCCAATACAGAGCGTTTCGCGACGTTCGGTTCCAGTTGCCAAAGGACATTCTTAGATGGCGGCAACAACCAAGCTCGTAACCAGAAAAGTTAAAGAAGTTCCAATGTTTATTACTGTTTGACGACGGGCAAACAGTCTGTCAAGATCGAATCCTGTTATGAGTGCAGGGGTTGAGTTGTCCAGAAGAGCAGCGGCCCTTTCTGTCTTTGGTTCTCTTCTGTTCGCGCAATCCGATGGACGACGGGTAGGACGCAGTTCGCAGGAGGAGGCGAGACCGAATAGGTGGATCGTCTACTACGGAAACACGGAGCCCATAGAGACCTTCACGCGATATCCGTATGTCGTTTTCGACAGCCGCTATCACCCGCCGGTCTCGTCGCTCTCGGGACAAGACAGGAAGATCGTTGGCTACTTGAGCCTTGGCGAGGCGAGCCCGGATTATGAATACTTTTCTGAACTCGAATCGGCCGGCCTGCTGGTGCGCCCCAGTAGTACGTGGCTAGGCAATCAATACATCGACATTCGTGACTCGCGCTGGCGGCGACGGGTGTGCGACCGACTTGTTCCGTGGGTCCTTGAGCAGGGCTTCGATGGCGTATTTTTCGACACCCTCGACAGTCCGCTGGCAATCGAAGAGTCTGAACCGGGTCGCTATGCAGGGATGGCCGAGGCAGCAGCCGCGCTAATTAGGGAGATCCGGCAGAGCTTTCCGGGCATAATTCTGATGCTGAATCGATCCTACAAATTGCTGCCCCTCGTTGAAGCCCACATTGACGTGGCTGTTGCCGAGTCGGTGTACTCCACCTACGATTTTGATCGGAAGAAGTACGTCAAGGTGAGTCCCGACAATTACGCGCGGCAGTTGACTTGGCTACGCGACGCGCGGATTCGCCGGCCCGAGTTGAAGATCTTCACGCTGGACTACTGCGACGCCAATGATCAAGCGGCTATCAAAGAGGCGTATCGCGTGGAAAGGCAGAACGGCTTTTGGCCTTACGTGACCTCAATCGACCTGACCACAGTCGTGCCTGAGCCGAGCTAGCTGAACCGCCGACCCTGACGATTTGTGCGCTTGAGCCGCTGAATCCGGGCCCCTTGTCGCAGGCTGTGTGCCCACCGTTTCAAGACAAAGCCTAGGATGGCTCCTAGTCGTTCCCCGTTCCGGTCTCAACAAGAGTTGTAATTGTCGCCTCGCCGGAACATCGTTACCTTAGGCGCTTTCTAGCCTTCGGTACCTGATAAACCTTCGTCTGAGCTCTTGGCGAGAAGCCCGCAGGCGCCTGCCTCGGGCGAGCCGCTGCTTCACCATCTCTGCAGTCTAAGCCGAACAGCCGCAAGAAGCTTTACGATAAATAGCGTCGCTTTACCGGTTTTTGCCACAGATTCATTGCCAATCTAGGAATTGAACTGTCACAGTCTGCGACCCCGCACCACCGTTACGTCGTCGTCGAATCCTAGGGTGTATTAGGGTTTTAGCCCGATTGGAGCGTGGGACCACGCGGCAGGAAGGTAGTATCCGGGCGACACCTTCGACAAAAAGGAACCACAATGCGGCGACATATCAGTGCAATCCGATCAATTTGTTTAGTTTTTCTCGCAGCTCTCTCAGCCGCGAACAGTCTAGCCAGTCCTGAGCCTACTGCCGTCGTGTCGGCTGCAAGCTTCGAGGACCAGATCGCACCTGGTTCCATCGCGTCGATTTTTGGCACGGGGCTTTCGACCGAGACCCTCGTCGCAGAACTGGATGGAGACGGCCTATTGCCGACCGAACTAGGAGGCGTATCCGTCGAGATCAACGGGCAACCTTCCGGTCTAATCTACGTCTCCCCCCTGCAGATCAATTTTTACATCGATCAGTCGGCGCCCCCTGGTCCTGTCACGATCACCGTTCGCGTCAACGGCGAAACAGGTGAACTCGAGACTACGATGCACGACGTGGCCCCTGGTCTGTTCCTGCTGCCCTGCGTCCGATTCAATCGCGGCGCCGTCCTGGAAGGGCTGACGTCCGGACTGGAATCGTTTCGCGTAATCAATGCCCAAAGCCCCAGCGAGGACACCCGCACGCGTCTGACCTTGTGGGGTACCGGCATCCGCTTCGCCGCTCCCGACGGCGAGTCCAATGCCGCCGCCTTGATTCAGGTGGAAGCCGTCGACCGCACTGGAAGAGTCATCGAACTAGCCGTCGAGTATGCCGGACCCGCGCCACTGTTCTTCGGCCTCGATCAAATTAACGTCGTCGTACCTGCACATATGGCCAACGCCGGCTTTGTCGAGTTGCGTATCTGGATCGGCGAAGAGGCGTCTAATCGCATCTCCGTCCTACTCATCGAAGAGACTCCGGAAGGCGAATTGGAAGTTGTCACCGAGGCCGGCAACGGAGTGGACGGTTCCTCCGGAGACGGCGGCCCAGCCCTCCAGGCCGCCCTGCGCGCGCCTGCAGCCACCGCCCTCGATCGTCACGGCAATCTGTACATCGCTGACTCCGAGGCGCGGGTCATTCGCAAAGTTTCTCCCGCCGGGGTCATCACCAAGTTCGCCGGTACGGGCGAAGCAGGCGGCGATGGCGACGGCGGCCCAGCGATCGCCGCCAAGTTCCGCCGACCCGTAGCGCTCGCCGTCGACCGCAACGGCGACGTTTTCGTGGCCGACTCTGAAGATCATCGGGTAAGGCGAATCGCCGCGGACGGCAAGATCCATGCCTTCGCCGGCAACGGTCTCGCGGGCGATTCAGGCGATCTGGGTTTGGCCGTTCAAGCCAAATTCGGGGCGCCGGTCGGCCTCGCCTTCAACGTCCACGGCAGCCTTTATATCGTCGATCAATCCAACGAGCGAGTCCGCAAGGTCTACGGCGATGGTTACATCTCGGCATTCGCGGGCACTGGAGAAGAAGGCCCCGCAGGCGACGGAGGTCCGGCGCTGCTCGCCGTACTGACCAATCCCACATCCGTGGCCGTCGGACTGGATCAAAGCGTCCTCATCGGCGACGGCACGCGCCGCGTCCGCCGCGTCGATCCCGCAGGAATCATCCGCACGGTTGGCGGAATAGGTGAAGACGGCGACGCCGACAGCGGCGTACCCTTCGAGGCCGCTCCCCTCGGACTGGGGCTACAAATCGTGT
This sequence comes from uncultured Bryobacterales bacterium, assembly GCA_946887065.1. Next base: position 4,351 of record CAMPKL010000011.1, on the reverse strand, counting down.
CCGATCCCAACGGCGGCGTCTGCATTACCGACGCCGCCACGAACAAAATTCGTTCAGTCGGCGCCGACTGCATGCTGCACACTTTCGGCGGAACCGGGACTGCAGGCATCTCGCCCGATCACACGGCGGCTCTTAACGCCAATCTGAATCATCCGAGAGGACCGTCCTTCGGCCCCACGGGCGAGATCTTCTTCGCCAGCTCCGAGAACCGCCTCGTTCGTCGTTTGGCGCGCGTCGTTCGCGCCGAAGGGGGCGCCTGCCTGCAAAGCCTGCAGGTCATGCTGGATCGCGGCGCATTGATGCCCGAGGAACCTCTTCACGGCTTCGTCCGCTTTAATTGCCCTGTGGAAGCCGATACTGTCGTGGTGCTCGGCAGCAACCATGAAAACCTGTTGATCCCTGCGTCCGTGACCGTACCTGCGGGTAAGCAGGTCGCCTTCTTCGAGGCCGAGACTCTCGTTTTCGATGAGCCGAATCTGCCGACATATTTCGCCGATACGGCCAGCGTCACCGCCAACAGTGGATCGTTTACCGATACTACCGGCGCCACTCTTGTGGTCTGGCGCGAGAAACTGATCGAGCGCATCGATTTGTCTAAGCCAGTCGTCATTGGCGGCGAAACCCTTTCCGCAACCGTCTGGATCTCGCGGCCGGCTTGGCAGGACGGCGTTCTACTCGCGGTTAGCGCAGGTCCCAAATCCTACACACACGACGAAGTTCTGATCCCAGAGCGCATGCGCTCCGTCGAATTCCTCGTTTGGACCGAGCCGGTGACTCAGCGGACGTTCGCCCGCGTCTCCGTCTCCGATCCCGACGGTGGCCCGCCGACCGAAGGCCCGTTCGTCATCGATCCAACCGAGCCGGATCCGGAAGGCCCGGCGCTCGTTGACCTGCTCTCGCTCACCGTAACGCCTAACTCAGTCGTCGGCGGGAAGGGATCAACAGGACGGGTGACGCTGTACGCGCCGGCGCCAGAAGGCGGAGCTCAAGTCTTCTTGTCTAGGTCCGGCTCCAACGCCGGCGTGCCGCAGTCGATCATTGTTCCGGCCGGCGCACTTTTCGCCAACTTCGCGATTACGACGTCCGCGGTCACGACTCCCCAAGAATCCGTCATCACGGCAATTTCGAAGAACTCCGTCAGTGACACGCTGTTGATCCTGCCCCAGGGCGGCAACGGCGGAGGCACGATTCTCAGCATCGTAGTCGCGCCGGGTTCGGTGATCGGCGGCGCAACGGCAACGGGCACGGTGACGCTAACTGAACCTGCGCCCCTGGGCGGGGTCGTCGTGACTCTGTCCAGCGGCAAACCCGCGGCGACGGTTCCGCCGTCTGTTACGATTCCAGCGGGGGAGACGAGCGTATCGTTCCCCATTACGACGTCGTCCGTCCAAGCCGCCACTCTGGCCGGCATCACGGCGACGGCGAACAACTCCGCTACGGAAACGCTGACGATTCAACCGCCGGCCGGCACAAGCCAAGGTACGATCCTCAGTCTGGTCATCAATCCCGACACCGTCACTGGAGGCGCCAGCGCCACCGGCACGGTCACTTTGGCGGCTTCGGCTCTGGCAGGCGGCGTCCTGGTCACGCTGGCCAGCAATAATCCGGCGGCCACCGTGCCCGCCTCGATTACCATCGGCGCAGGTAAGACGACCGGCCAGTTCCCCGTCTCGACGACCCCGGTTCAGTCAACGACGGTGCCGCAGATCACGGCGACATCGGCGAATTCAGTCTCTGACACGCTGACCATCCAGCCCGGCGGCCCAGGCCAAGGACAGATCCTCAGCCTGGTCGTCTCCCCCGCCACTGTTGTTGGCGGAGATGCAGCGACCGGCACGGTCACCTTGGTTGCGCCGGCGCCTGCCGCCGGTGTCTTCGTGACTCTGGCCAGCAACAAGACAGCGGCAACCGTGCCCGATTCGGTCACCATCGCCGCAGGCCAAACATCGGCTCAGTTCGGCATCCCGACATCGGCGGTCGTAGCGCCGACGGTCGCTGACATTACCGCGACATCGGCTAACACAGTCTCCGACACGCTCACCATCAACCCGATACCGTGCGTATCGAGCATTCAAATCAACTTGCAGAACTTCCTCGGTACCGTCCTTGGCGGAACCAGCCTCTCGGCGATCGTACATCTGACCGGACCTGCTCCTCAAGGAGGTCTCGACGTCGAACTGACTAGCGCCCTGCTGGCCGTCTCGGTCCCAGCCACGGTTCATGTGCCCGAGGGTCAACTGTCGGTCGGTTTCACCATCACGACCCATGCAGTGTCTTCGCTGGTATCGTCTCTGATCACGGCAACCGTCGGCTCTTGCTCGGGCGTCGAGATCACCATTGGCGTCGAACCTCCCTGCGTGGCGGACTTGACCCTGTCTGTTGGCAGCGTGCTCGGCGGCGGCTCCATACTCGGCACCGTCACTCTCACCGGTCCGGCGCCGTCAGGCGGCTCGCAGATCACCTTGGTCAGCAGTGACGCAGCTCTCAATGCTCCTCTCTCGGTTCTGGTGCCGGCAGGACAAACCTCCGCTCAATTCACGGTTAACGTGGCTGCTGTCCCAACCATCTTGCACTCCACGTTGGAGGCGCTGCTGGGTGACTGCCCCGGCGTCCAAGTCGAACTCGACATCCTGGCGCCGATTCTGCAATCGCTTGGGGTCAGCCAATCCGCGTTCCCGCTGATCGGCGGATCCACGACGGCAACGGTCACCCTATCCGGCCCCGCGCCGGTCGGCGGCCTCGCCGTACAACTGCAAGGCAGCCAGGAGTCCATCGTTCTGGGTCTTCTCGGCGGCTTGCTTAAGGTCGTCGTTCCCACCCAAGTGATCGTGCCCGCAGGGGCGAGCTCCGCGAACTTCAACGTCACCGCCTCATTGGTAGGGACGCTGACGAGCCTGCTCTCGGACCACGATGGTTCAATCACGGCAACCCTCAATGCGACGGTCAAGGATGTTGACGTCGTCATCCAAGGCATTCTGTAGCCGCGTCAAGATCAGGGGGCGGGCGTCGTCCGTCCCCTTTTCCAATCCCAGCCGGTTCGCATTCGGCGCGCCGGCGCCCTGGCCTGGAGCGCTGCTGCGCATCCCCCCAAACCCTGCCCCGACGTCTGCGGAAGCGGAACAGCCTGTAGTGGCCTCGTCGAATCTTTGGAAAGTCGGAACGCAGGAATTAAGTCTTGTGGGCCAGCTGGGTTCGGCCAGTGGAGAAGCCCGCCGCAACTGGAGAAGGCCGCGGCAACGAGAATGTCGGCCATCCATTGATGGACAGTATCATCCCGGCTCGGCTCGCTCCCCATCGAGCTACAATTCCTACGTCTTGTTCATTGCTTACAGCATTAGCCGGAACCGCGGGTTTCAGCGGTCCCGCCGTCGCCGATCCTGGCCGGTTGCGGCAATTGCTTTATTTGCCTGCTCAGTAATCCTACCGGGGCAGGACTTATCCGAATTCACAGTTCTCTATCGCGAGGCGCTGTCGCTGCAGGAACAGCAGTCTGGAGCGAACGATCCCACGACCGCCGAGAGACGCTTGGATCTAGGGCTTTACCTCGCCGCCCATGGCAGCGGGAAAGAAGCGGAGACGTTGATCGAACAAGCCTATGGGGTCCTTTCGAATGCGGACGATAGAAATCCGGATCGTTTGGCGGACGCTTTGGAAACCTGGGCGGAAATACGGCTGGAAAGAGGAGACGACGACGGCGCGGAGGAACTCCTTTCCACGGCCCTATCGCAGCGTGTGCTGTTAGGAGATCCGTGGGCCGGCACGCTGGAACGACTAGCGGCGCTGACGCGGTCGCAGGGACGACTGGATGAGGCGGAGTCCTTCTATCGTTCGGCGCTAAACGCTGGGCGCACGGCGACGCGTATGCGGAACTTGGCCATTGTCCTTGAGGCGAAGAGCCAGTCAGAGGAAGCAGAACGGTTACACGTCGAGGCGCTGGGGATTCAGCGCGCCGAACTGGCGGATCCGAATCCGGAAACGGCTCTTACCCTTAATAGCCTTGGACTGCTTGCCGCCGAGCGCCAGGACTGGGCCGCAGCGGCCGGCTATCTGGAGGAATCCGTTTCCATCTTTGAGCAGACGTTGGGCCCTGAGAGTCCAGAGGCGGCGACGGCGATTGACAGCCTCGGCAACGTTCGGCGCGGCGCGGGAGACTTCGACGCTGCGGAGCGCTTGTTGAAGAGAGCCCTGGGAATCCGCCGGGCCGCTCTGGGTGAAAGTCATCCTGACACTGCGGCAACGCTGAATAACCTGGCTGGTCTTTATCATGTGCGAGGACGTCTGGTCGAGGCGGAACCCCTGTATCAGGCGTCCATCGCGGCGCGCCGGGCGGCCTTCGGCAATGACGACCCCG
>CAMPKL010000010.1 GCA_946887065.1 uncultured Bryobacterales bacterium | reverse complement strand
GGAGCGGGAGACGGGGATCGAACCCGCAACATTCAGCTTGGGAATTCCAGTCTCTATTGAAAACAAACATAGAGCGCAGCGGAGTCCATTCCTGTTTCGACGATTTTCTGAGACTTCGAGCGATCCCAACTTCTCGAACCCTCAATGGAGCCACAAACAGACCACGGCGAGGCGAGCCAAAGAGATGGTACTGAAGGGGCGGCCGGAATGAGCTGGAGTGTTCAGACACTGAACGCAGTTATCGACGAAAGCTTCAGGCGCTGCTTGCCGATATCAAGATCCCACTATCACCGCCGTTTTTGCAGGCCTTATAAATAGCGGTTTTGCGGTGCCCTGAATGCGATCGCGCACGTCCACCCACAACGGCCACTCGATTGGCTCAAACCTGCCTCTTCGTTCATCCCTCATGTCCTCGCCGCCACTAGGGAATAATCCTGGGCGCTGAAGAAGACGTGATTCAACAAGCTCGCCTCCGGCCCTGTTGCTTCCAGACGGGCCGACTCCGGATACGGATGGAGGAGGATCGTTTCCACTTCCGACAAGCCGTTCATCTCCGCTAAGAAACACAGGAGTTCGGATGGCAGCGGACGTACGTGCGTAGGGTCCAGGTAAAAACCGTACGTTGCTACCTGAAGGTTCTGAGGGTTCGGCGTTTCAAAGATCACGATGCCGCCGGGCAGAAGAATTCGAGCGGTGTGTTCCATCACCTCGACGACTTCCTTCCAATGAAGATGTTCCAAGACGTGAAAAGCCGTCAATACGGCCAAGCTGCGATCGGGCGTGTCGCGCAAAAACTGAAGTAAATCCGCTCGTTCCGCAGTTAGTCCTGAATCCTGGCAATGACTGACCATTTCACTGCTCGAATCTATTCCCTGGGCCGGAACACCCGCCTCCCGCATCAACTGCAGCCACTCGCCCCGGCCGCAGCCCAGATCCAGAACTCCAGCGCCGCCAGTCGCCTCGGACGCGGAGCGAACTCTATCAACATAGACGCGGAGCCGATCCTTGATTTCAGAGAATTCGCCTCGAAAAGCGTCCGAATGTGCACGGAGAATCCGCTCGATACGATCATCAAATCCGGACGACAGAGAACTGACGCCAGAAGGCCGCGAGCACCTCAACCGCTGCACCGCATATCCCGTCTGGCTGCGATTCCCGGAAGCCTCGTCTCCCAGTTTGTATATCCCACCTTGGAGTCGGTTGAAATCTTGCTTTAGGTTTGAGATCTCGCGCCGGATTTCTTCCAATTCTCGGCGGTTGCCGCCCAGTTCGCCCGCCGTCTGGTCGAGCAGTTGCCCGATTTGACCTACCCGGTCGCCGAGAGCCGTGGCTTCGTCCGCCTGAGCCGCCTGTCTCGACGTCAAGGCGTCGATGGCGCGCGCGTGCTCGCGGAGGGTTTCGATCAACTCGACGGCGGCGCCGCCTACGAGGCCTTGGAACGCCGCGATCTGGCCGGAATACCAGAACAAGGCCCTTCGAACGATTCGGACAAATAAAGCGCCGATCCTGCCCCGCAAGGTTGGGGGGCAGGGGGGCATGTCCCCGATTTTTTGGTGCGCGGGTTCGGAACTCCAGGACAACCGCGTCAGCGCCGGCCAGTCACCGAGCGACGAGTGCCATGAGAAGGACTGACCAGCGCCTGTAGTGCCGTGATGGATGAGCAGTGCTGCCTGGTCGAGCAAATCACGGTCGATCGATGACTCTAACATCTTCAAACACGCCTGGCCGTTAGAGCCAATTCGCCATCGCCTCCGCGACTCCGGCATTGTAGCACCGCACACCGAGTTCCCATTTGAGCGCTGCGACGCCGCGTAGTTTGAGGCCAGACCAGCTGTGTCGCCTGTATTGCAGGCACTGCGGCTGAACGACCAATCGTAAAGCACTCCGTACACCGCAAACCTGGAGTCCCCCGACACCTAGAAAGTCGTCAGGTGCGCCAATCCGCGGGGACAAGACTGTCGATCGAGAGTCTCCACTGGTGGTAGCATCGAGTCGTGGTAAGGGGTGTGTCGACACGCCTGCAGAAATCGTGAGGACGGGATAATCCATCGAGTTGCAAGCGATAATCGCGTCGCGACTTTGACCGGTGGCAGACTGACCCAGTTCGGAGCAGCCCGGCCGTCGACATAGCTGGCTCGATCCAGCAGATACTTTTCTCAGCCTAAGCTTGGAACGTGCGGAATCTTGAGGAGTCAAATGCGGACGCGGTGCATTCGTCGCGCTTGTCTCGGCGTCTGCGACTCGCTGGCGGAGCGCTCGGTCCTTGTCTCTTGTCCGGAGCATTGTGCGCCATTTTGCTGGCCGTGGTCCTTCGCCTTGACAACGCCGATTTGCGGATGCCGCTGAACTATCTGGGCGACGCCGTCACTTTCCTCTTAAAGGCGAAAGGAATTGCTCAAGGCGAGTGGATCCACGGCAATTCTCAGGTCGGCATGCCTTTCGGCGCCGACTTTCGAGACTTTCCTCTGAACATTACGTGGGACAGTGCGATTCTCTGGGTGATCAGCTTTGGCACGAAGAACGCCGGTTTGATGCTGAATCTCTATTGGCTGTTTGCCATCGTGGCCGCGGCGGTCACGGCAAGCTACGGTTTGCTGCGGCTGAAGATGAGCCCGGTGATCGCCGTCGCCGTTGGGGTGGTGTTCGCTCTACAGCCGTACGGGTTCTATCGCGGTATTTCGCATCTCCACTCGCTGTACTATCTCGTCCCGTTGCTCGCGACGGGAGCGATCGAGCTGGCGACGCGAGACGCCAGCTTACCCGGGAAGGGTGCCGCGGGGCTTTGGTCGAGACTCCGAAGCGCGCCGGCATATCTTTGGATCGGCGCGTTTGCGGTCGGTTTGTCCTACGCTTACACTGCGTTCTTTTCCTGTTTTGTTCTCGCCGTTGCGACATTGCTTCGCTCTCTTCGGTTACGTCGCCTTCGCGAGGCCGCCGTGGGCATCGCGGTGATCGTGGTTATCTGCGCTGCGGCGGGCTTGGACCTTTCGCCAACGTTTCTGCATCGGGCAAAGAACGGCAAGAACTACGCCATGGACTTCAAGTATCCGGCGGAGGCTGAGATATACGGTTTGAAGATTCGATTCCTTCTCACACCGATTCCCAGCCACCCGTTGGCCCCTTTTCGGTTTGTCGAGGAGAAGCTGAGGGCGGCGTCATTTCCTCTGGATAACGAGAATGGATCCGCAAGGTTAGGAACCCTAGGCAGCATCGGCTTTCTCACGCTGCTCGGATACGCACTGGCAAGGTGCGCCGGAGGATCGCGGGCCTCCGATGAGCCGGACGACATACTGGGCGTTAGCGCCGCCCTGTGCGTGGCTTGTGTGCTGTTGGCTACAATTGGCGGATTTAGCGATTTTTTTAATACCTTCGTCGCACCAGATATTCGATGTTATAACCGCATAGCTCCATTCATCAGTTTCTTTTCCCTCGTGGCCATTGCGCGGCTACTCGGTCGCTTCCAAAGATCGTGGGCGACGAAAGGACTGCCGTCGTGGCTGTTTGCAATTCTGCTGCTGGGAGGGACCGCCGCGGCCGCTCGAGACCAGGCGGTAACGAGTGGATACCTGCCTCATTCCGCGCGGGAGGATCTTTATCGTCACGACGACGCCTTCGTTAAAGCGATCGAAGCGACTCTGCCGGCAGGCGCGATGATTTTTCAGCTCCCGTACACTGATTTCCCGGTCGAGATTTTACGCGGGCGAATGTTCAACAACGACCACGGGCGCCCTTACGTGCATTCCGAGCGACTGAGGTGGTCGTGGGGCGCAATCAGCGGTACGACGGCCGCGGAGTGGAACAAGGGAGTCGCCGTGCTGCCCGCGCCGATCATGGTGCATCTCCTGCATCACGCAGGATTCGCCGGCATATGGCTGGACCTGTTTGGCTATGATCGCGGCAATTCGCCTGAGGCTCAGCTCTCTCAGGCTCTGGGCGTCGCGCCCATGCGCAGCGAAGATGGGCGCTATCTTTTTTTCGATATGCGCGCCTACGGAGCGGCGATCGACGAAGCCGAAAGCGCATCGAGCGCCTCCGAGAGGCGTGAGAGCCATCCGATCGAGGTCATCTACGAGAGAGGTTTCTACGACGAGGAAAAGAATGAGGAGAGGACGTGGCGATGGGCGAGAGAGCGTGGTCGCATGACGCTGCTGAACCCGCTCGATGAGCCTCGGGTCGTGACGGTTCGCCTGGAATTGCAAACCGGAAGCGAGGATCGGCGAACGGTCAGGATCGACTTGTCCGGCGAGACGGAGGCGATTGAGGTTGCGCTCCGGGCGCCTTACACGAAGCAGATTGAAATCCCTCGAAGGGGTCGCGTCGAGGTTGACATGTCGTGCGATTGCGACCGGGTGGTCGCGCCTGGGGATCCGAGAGAGATGTATTTCGGGGTAGCCCAAGTCGAGATCATCGAGTGAGTCGCCCGGGCGATCCGGGCGAAGGGGGAGTTGGCGGCTCAAGCCTGGGGTGTTCGGAGCTGGTATGCGACGGAAGGTCGGGGGCATTCAAGATAAGCTCCGCGAGCTCCGTCGCAATCTCTGGCCACGCGAGCGCGGCGGTGACCTGCCGTTGGCGGTCGGTGAACCGACGGAGGTCTTCCGGGTGGCGCGACAGTCTTATCAGTGCGTTGGCGAGCGCGATGCCATCGCCCGCCGGGAAGCGGTGGAGGCAGTCGTCAAACTCGTCAAAGATGGCGAGATCGGAGCACAAGACCGGGGTCTGCGATGCAAGCGGCAGCCTCACGGCGGCGCTTGAGGACTCCGACGAGTACAGATATGGGAGCACGACGAGATCAGCAGAGGCAAGCTCGGACAGAATCTCGTCGTCTTCCAGGAACTCCGTGCGAAAGGTTACGCTATCCGCCAACCGCTTTTCGCGTACGAGCGCCAAACAGCGGCGTGCGTAGTCACGCGACTCGGGAATCGGATAGATCGCGTTCAGTAGCCGCAGTTGCAACAACGGGTAGACGTGTTTGGCCAGAGCGAAAGCGTGAATGAGCTGCTCGATCCCTTTAGGTGGAAGGAAAAATCCAAAGCAGGCGACGACGAATGAACCAGCAGGGCGACGCGGCGAAGGGTGCGCGGCGTCCCTACTCTGGGCGAGGTGCGGAATCCCCTGACGAAGCAAGACAACTTTGCGCGCGACGTCGAGCGCGCGAAGCCTATCGACTTCGCCGGGTCTATGACAGATGCAGAGATCGGCGCGCTGGAGAGCCGGCCGCAGGCGGACGAGATCGGGATGACTGGTCGCGTGCATTGTGACCGCCGCGATGATTCCGCGCTGATGCAGTATTTGCACGAGCCGATGCAGGCGGTCGGCCGAGAAAAAACCGAAGTTAAACTGGATCGAAACCGCTTGGACATCGGATTTCAGGATGGCCGCTTCCAACTCGCCAAGCCCGCCTCCATCCACGGCGTCCGCGTCCCAGCAGCGCACGACGTTCGGCTGATCTTCGCGAACCGTTTGTGTCCGGCTCGCGAAGATGACCGGGCGGCAGTACGAAGGCAGGCTCTGCACAATATAGCGGCTGTATTCCGCGATTCCGCAGCGCGTGTTCCAGGATGTAACGAATCCGATTTTACAAGGCGGAGCTTGCCCGCCCATGCGCACGGGCCTGACTGAGGAGGCGATTTTTTGGTCAAGAGCGTCGCAGCAAACTTGCCAGTGGCGCGAAGCAGTCCGCGCCCAGGTAAAGCGGGCAGAAACGTGCTCTGCGGCGACGGCCGTCCGCCGGCGGCGCTCGTCCTCGGATGCGTTCCGTACAGCGCGCATCTGGGATCGCAGCGATTCCACGATGGGTTCCGCCCACAGCGAATCGCCTTCGGTCAGATGGGATCGCGCCTGGGTCAATTCATATTCCACGGGCCAACAGCCCCCTTCTACGCAAATGTCGGCCTGACCACTATAGACCGAGGCGACAACTGGTAGGCCCAGCAGCATGGCCTCGGCCACCGGGAGTCCGAAGCCCTCGCCCCTGGAAGCCGATACGAGACAGTCAGACGACTCGTAAAGCCAGCGCATCTCAGCCGAGCGAAGGGATTGCCATATGATGTCGATCGGAGGGTGGGCGGGCCATTGCCGCGTTGCGTCGTCCACGATTTCCCGAATCGTGTTGTGAGGGTTGTCGAACGTCTTGATGATGAGGCGGACGTCGTCGTGTCGCGTAAACGCCGTGCAAAACGCTTTCACCAGCACGTCAGCGGCTTTGCGCGGAAAGCAGGACGAGACATGCACGAATGTAAAGCCCGAGGTCTCGACGCCCGGAAGCTGCTTCGGCGGCGGGTCCAGGATGTGGTCTGCTCCCAAGCCGACCACTTCGATCGGAATCTTCACTCCATTCGCGCGCAGCACGTCCTTTACGAAGCCAGACATCACGGTCACCAGATCCACGCCGCGATTGAAATCCTGCACGTACTGAACCGGGAAGGACGTCTCCTCCCATCCATAGCAATGAATCACGCGCAATTTGCCGGCGTAGCCGTCGATGTGGGGAGGATAGATGTAGCGAGAGTGGATATCGTACGCCGTTTCCGGCCGGCGGCGAAGCATCCGAGGCGCGAGGTCGGGATACTCGCGGAGAAAGGGTTCAGACGGGAAATAGTCGGTGACGTTATCGCGCTGGTGAAATTGGACTGCAATGTCCGACTGCACAAGCGCCTTAGCCAGGCGTCGATTGACGACGGCGAGGCTATAGTCGGATTCAAATGGTCCTTCAAGCAGAAGCGTGCGCATCGTCCCGCTCAAGGGCCTCGGCATTGAGGAACCCAATCTCACTCAAGCGCTGCCGGCAGCGTCGCGCCATGGCGTCTGCGCTGAAGCGCTCAACCACCGACTCCCGCGCAGCGGCCCCGAGACGTCTTCCGGCGTCGGGCTCGCGCCACAGGTCCCGCATCCGTCGGCTCGCCGTGCCGAGGTCCGGGTCGGCCCATACGTATTCTCGATCTGGGTCCATGTAGGGATAACTGTCGGTGCCAACCGCCGTGAGCTCGAAATCGACCAGTAACGCCGTATCGGGCGAGCAGAAATCCAGGACGCCTGAATAGGCGGTCACGATGACGGGCTTGCCCCGGGCCATAGCCTCGGCGGGACCGAAACCGAAGCCTTCCGAGCGATGCAACGACACATAGCAGTCGCACAGCTCGGTCAAGGCCGCGAGGTCTTCGCCGCTGAGATGCTGATCGATGACGCGTATGCGCGCATCCTTAGATGCGAGGTCCAAGAGCGAGAGCCAATGAATACGATCACGCCCCGGATGCAGTCCCGCGGCATTTTTTGTCTTGATGATGAGATATGCGTCTTCGGTCCCCGAGGGAAATGCGTCCAGGAACGCCCGAGCCAAACCCAACGGGTTCTTCCGTTCGACGCCTGAACCAGCGTCGAAAACCGCCAGGAAACAGTAGCCGTCCCGGGGCAGGCCAAAGGATTCCCGGGTGCGGTCTTGGGAGGCCGGAATCGCATCGACTACTTGTCCCATGACCGTCACAGGAGCGACGAGCCTCTTCTCGTATAAGGTTCTGAGGTACTCACTCGCCACCCAAATCTCGTCCACTAGAGACAGGCCGCATTCGTGGGCCGTTCCCAGATCGGACAGCTCCCAGTAGAATTGGCCGATGACGTAATCCGACTCCGCGATCCGGCCCAAATGGCACAGCAAACACTCTGGAACATATTCGGGATTCATGCATAGGATATGCGCTACCCGGTCAGCGTTCCACAATTGAGTATTATTTCGGGCGTATTCGTCTTCGATATTGTTGCGATTGTTCCGGTGGAAGTTGAAATGGACGTCATGAACATGGTGAGATGCGCGCTTCAGGGCGCCGAACGTCACTGCGCCTGCTCGACTCAGACCGCAGATGGTCTCCTGGTCCCGATAGACGACGATCGCCGTGGGCGCCGACTTGGTTTCAAGTTGATCGGCGCCGTAGCATTTCGAGTTGTGGGACGGGGTGAAGATCGCGGTATTTGAATTTCGGGGAGCATACCGTTCACAGAACCATGTTCGGCTCGATTCTGCAAATGCCGCGCCCTGCGACGAGACCGGCGGTCGCAACTCCGGACAGTGGGCGCGCGCGGCCACGTACTCGTAGCGGGTCAGATCAGACTCCGGCTGCACCTTACCGGACCAGAATGCGCTCGCGACCTGGGGTGCAAGCCTGGGATCGCCGGCGGCCAAAGCCTCAGTCAAACCGCTGAAGGAGCTAGCGACCAGCGCCGCCCGGTCGGTCGGAACCTCGCTCCGCCGGCTTTGGCGAGCCGTGCCCGTCCAAATGGACATTCCAATTGTCAGGGGCGGGTCATTCGGAAGAACCGGCGCACGCAAGAGACCTGCAAGGTCGTCAGGCAAGAGCAGGCGAGGCAAGTTGCCTTTCGCCACGTAATCAAACGCGAACCATGTAAGGAAACGCAGGTAGTCGATCGGGTGTACTAAATCGACCTGCGGCCGTCGCTGTTCCCAGACGTGGTGCATGAAGCGAGTCAAGTACGGCTGCCCTTCGTCCGCCGAAACGGGAGTATCGCGCGGCGCTATCGCCGGCGCGTTCAGCCAGCGCAGGAGATCGTCGGGAAGAGGCCAGTGATACGGCGCTCGCCTACGGTGCAGATCCTCCAGAAACCAATAAACGAATTCGGCTCGCCGCCGCGAATCGTCGGTCAAGTCGACGAAGCCTGCCTGCCGCGCTATGTGCATGAGAAACGGCGACAGAGGGGGATCGTCAGCGGCATTCCTCGACGAGGCAGTCTCAAGGAAGGCCTGGGCAAGCGACATCGGCGGGATCGTTCTCAATCCTGACATGGCACTCATCTAGCGCGGACTGCGAGGAGCATACAATCTACAATTTTAGACAATTGACCGCTGCATCCGCGCCCGAATCGGCAGCGCGCAGGCTCGTGGCTGCATACTGCGGCAGCTAGGCTGAACGGGATTTCAGCTGTTTTAGCCCGGTACCGCCGGACAACCATGCGCTCGCCGCTCTTGCCGAGATAAACGCCGGGCTGCGCCATAATCAGATCCTCTTCTACATGCCGGTGGCGGCGTTCGTAGTCTCGCTTCTTCCGCGCTACCGCCCGTTTTGGCGTTTCGGGGAAGCCTTGCCGCGCGGTCGCGGCGCTGCTTTAAGCGCGGCGCCTGCTCGCTGGAACAGCGCCCTCAGGCGGTTAGGTCGTTCGCCTTCGTCGCGGCTGGAGGGGAACGGCAGGTCTGGAAGACAGCTTCGAGCGACGGGTCGAAAGCGCCGCGCGCCCGGCAGCGGCGATCCGCCCAGCGCGTCCAGGCGTCTTCGAGGGTGGGGTCAAACCGGACAACCGCCGAGGCGACCTCGCCCGTTCCGTAATAGCCTGTGTTTGGTGTGTCGATGTCTCCCTTATATACGCGTCGCTTGACTTGGACATGCGCCTCCTCATCGTCCTGCCACTGGCCGGCTCGATTGAGCGCTGGCGGCGCTGGCCGCGGATGCGGCTTAACGGACTACAAACGGACTACGGATTTCTGGGCTGTCTGTACGTTGTGAAACGTGGAGCGGGAGACGGGGATCGAACCCGCGACATTCAGCTTGGGGAATCACGCATCTGTTGTAAATAAATAACTTAGAGTCAAACGGCGTTGATCTCTGCCACCCTAAGTCCCGTAGTCTCAACACGACCACTTCGTCCCCCGCTAACGGAGCCAGATTGGACCAAGCAGGCTCGCTTCGGCTTGGTCCCCGGAGTCCTTCCCATACGTTTAGATTGCGTCAGTTGTCGTATCCGACAACATTGACGACTCAGAACGCATCGTTTGACATGTGTACAGAGGTCGTAGCTAGGCTGCGATTCTGATGGGCAAATTAAACGATCTCTTCCGGGAGCTACAGCCCGGGCCATTTGAACGGCGGCCCGTCGGCGCTCACCACATCCAATCACCCTCGGCCAAGTAGTGTCGCGCCATCGCATGGTTGGGCACATTGAGAAAGGGATCACATCGTCGTCCTGGACGCTGGGCGCTGCGAGAATCCACTAGTGCGTTCAGATTATTGTTTCGCGAGTCGCAGCTTCATATACTGCGGGCGTTTGAAGTCCCACAACTATGGTTGGGTGCTCGTCGGCGTCGCGTTCCTGGCCGTCTCCGTCAGCTTCGGACCGGTGATCGTTTTCACCTTCGGCGTGTTCCTTCGGCCGATCAGTGAGGAGTTCGGCTGGACTCGAGGCGAAGTCTCGCTCGCTTTCTCAGTAGCGGCGCTGACCGTCAGCCTCGTTTCACCTTTGATTGGGCGAATGACGGACCGCTACGGAGCGCGACCCGTCGTTGTGATCTGCGCCTCGATCTACGCTGCGGCCTATGCGTCGTTGGCTTGGCTAACGGGCGCGTTGACTCATCTCTACGCCACGTATTTTGTCATCGGCCTGGTGGGCAACGGAGCTACCCAACTGCCTTATTCGCAGACGATCACGGAGTGGTTCGATCGACGCCGCGGCGCCGCATTGGCATTGATGATGACCGGAGTCGGCCTTGGTATTGTCGTCATGCCGCCGCTGGCGCAGTATTTGATCGACGCCTACGGCTGGCGCAGCGCCTATTTGGCTCTCGGCGGATTGATGTTTGCCGCGGCCGTGCCCTTACCTGCGATGCTGCTGCGGAGAGGTGGCCTGGCCGCACAATCTTCGTCGAGGGTGGCAGCGCCGGCTGGAGGCATGCGGGTTAGGGAGGCGGTTCGTACCGAGGCCTTCTGGATTATCCTGGCGTGCTTCTTTCTGCAATCAGCCGCCCTCAATGGATGCGTCGCTCATCTGGCGCCGATGCTGACGGACGGCGGCCTCACAACCGCGCAGGCTGCTGTCGCGGCATCGATCCTGGGCGGCTTCACCATGGCCGGACGCCTCACGACGGGTTGGATGTTAGACCGCTTCTTCGCGCCGCGGGTTGCGGCCGCCTTCTTCGCAACGGCCACCGCCGGCGTTCTCATCTTATTGATGCCAATCACCCAGACTACGGCTCTGGCCGCGGCCGCACTCATCGGATTCTCGATGGGCGCCGAGGCCGACGCCATGCCTTACTTGGTGAGCCGCTATTTCGGGTTGCGTTCGTTCACGGAGCTATTTGGCTACACCTTCTCCGCTTACGCCGTCGCTGGCGCGTTGGGACCAGGGCTGATGGGCGTCGGCTTCGACCGCTTCGGCGACTACCGGACCACAATCGTGGGGCTCGCTGTCACCATCGCGGCGGGAACCTTGTTGCTCTTCCGCCTGCCGCAGTTTGATCGTATGGAACCACAACCGATTGAGGAGGACTTGAGTCGTGCCGCACATCCCGCTTCCTGATTTCCCTGGCATTCGCGCATTGATGACTTACCGGCCTGAGACGTCCAAGCCGCTCAACGAGCTGGCTGAGGTACTGCTGCGCGGCCCGAGCACGCTATCGCGCGGCGAGCGTGAACTGATTGCCGCGTTCGTTTCTTCACGCAACGACTGCCATTACTGTTGCTCCATCCACGGAGCAGCGGCAGCTCAACAACTGGCAGGTGGAGAGGAGTTGGTCGACGAGGTGAAGCGGAGCCTGCAAGAGGCGGCTGTATCAGAGAAGGTGCGGGCTCTGCTGGCGATCGCCGCCAAGGTGCAACAGAGCGGCAAGAACGTCGCGACGGAGGATGTCGAGAAGGCGCGTGATGCAGGCGCGACGGATTTGGAAATCCACGACACCGTACTGATCGCGGCGGCGTTCTGCATGTTCAACCGCTACGTGGACGGGCTGGCGACATTCGCTCCCGCTGACCCGGATTTCTATCGGGCGCGCGGCGCGTTGCTGGCGGAAAACGGCTATGTGGCGTTGAGTCAGGGCTATGCAACTCCGGGCAAGAAGAACTAGACGGCGCGCCCTCGGTAATTTGGCTCGATGAATAACCTCGCGATTCGCCTTGCACTTTTGCTGCTGCTTGCGGGCCTCGTGGCGGCGCCGCTGGTGGTCAAGCGCCTCGACCGGAGGTCGGAGGCGCTCGACCTGACTACGGCGGAGGCCATTTCGCGAATTGGTTTCCATTTGCAAGAGGTTGGCGGGGCCGCCGGCATCCAGTTCACGCACACCGCGCCCACGTTGGACGACAAGCTCGCCCACATCATGGAAGTCGTCGCCTCCATGGGCGCTGCGGTCTCGGTGACTGATTACGACGGCGACGGGTGGCAAGACTTTTACGTCGTCAACAGCGGCGAGGATAGTCAGAACGCACTCTATCGCAATCAGGGCGACGGGAGTTTCAAAGACGTCGCCCGGGAGGTTGGCCTTGCCGACGTGAATCGGAGAGAAACCGGCGTTTCAATGGGCACAGTCTGGGCCGACTATGACAACGACGGCTTCGAAGACGTCTTTCTCTACAAATGGGGCAAGCCGGAGTTGTTCCACAACGACGGCGGCCAGTCATTCAGCCGTGCCACCGAGAGTGCCGGGCTGCCGGATTGGGTCAACGCCAATGCCGCGGTGTGGTTCGACTACGACAGAGACGGTCTGGTCGATCTGTTCCTTGGCGGGTACTTCCCCGAGAGCGTCGACCTCTGGCATTTGAATACCACGCGAATCATGCCCAACAGCTTCGAGTACGCCTCGAATGGCGGTCGTAAATATCTGTTCCACAACCTCGGCGGAGGACGCTTTGAAGAAGTCTCGGAGAAGCTTGGGATCCAGTCCCGCCGCTGGGCGCTGGCGGCGGTAGCGGCCGACCTGCGGGGGACTGGGTATCCCGACCTATTCATCGCCAACGACTACGGCGTCTCCGAGCTTTACGTGAATGAGGGCGGCAAGCATTTTCGCGAGGTGGGCAGGGAGTCAGGGGTCGGCCACGGGCCCAAGAGCGGGATGAACGCTTCGGTGGCCGACGTTCTCAATGACGGTCGATTTTCGATCTACGTCTCAAATATTTCCGAGCAGGGCGTACTAGTTCAGGGCAACAATCTTTGGGTTCCACTGTGGGAACCCGGGAAAAGCCCGTCCGACGCGCGGTACGGAAATCTGGCTAACGCCATGGGCGTGGAGATGGGCGGCTGGAGCTTCGGCGCTCAGTTCGGCGACCTCAACAACGACGGCCTCCTCGATCTTTACGTGACCAACGGCTTTCTGTCTTTAGACCGCGAGCGCAGCTACTGGTACGACTATTCGAAGGTGGCGGCCGGCAATGAAGCGATCATCTCCGATGCCGCTAACTGGCCGTCTTTACAGGGGAGAACGCTCTCAGGTCACCAGGCGAAGTTGGTCTGGCTGAATAACGGCGACGGGAGTTTTGCCGAAGTCGGCCGCATGGCCGGCGTGACGGATCTGTTGGATGGCCGCGCCGTCGCAATGGCGGACTTCAGCAACGACGGCATGCTCGATGTCGTCGTGGCAAATCAACGAGCGCCCCTGCTCTTTTACCGCAACACCGTGACGCCCGGGAACCGTTGGATTGAATTCGATCTAGAGGGACGTGCCAGCAATCGCAGCGCGATCGGCGCTCAGGTGGAGCTGTTCTGGGGCGGCAAGAGACAGATCCAAGAGGTCTCGGGCGGGAGCGGATTTAGCTCACAGAATCAGCGCCGGTTGCATTTCGGGGTTGGCCAAACGACACAAACCGTCCGCGCTGAAATCCGTTGGCCGTCAGGCCGCAAACAGGTTATCGACGCGCCGCAATTGAATCAGATCCACAGGATCACGGAGCCGGAGTGACGCGGGCCGCAACCATTCAGCCGCCTGCGCCATCGGCGCTGGGCCGTTTCTTCAGCGTGGAAAACCGCTATCTGGCGCCATTGCTGATCACGAGCATCTTGATCGCCGGCCAATTCTCCTTCGGCGTACTGGAGAGCTTCTCGCGCACGGCGACAGCCATTGCCGTCGCCATGTTGTTCGAGATCGTGCTTGGACGCCTGCTGTACGGCAAGATCCCGCACTTGGCCAGCGCCTACATCTCGGGCATCAGCGTCGGCATCTTACTTCGGTCGCCTGAATTCTGGCCGTACGCGGTATGCAGCGCCGCCGCCATCACTTCGAAGTACGCGATCCGCTGGAAGGGGAGGCATCTGTGGAACCCTTCGAACTTGTCGATTTGCGCCATGCTGTTGTTGGCGCCGGAGTACGTAGCGGCGCTAAGCGTACAGTGGGGCAACAACCTTTGGCCCATCGCGATCGTTTGGATCTTGGGCACGGCGATCGTCTACCGCGTGGGCCGAGCGCACATCACGCTGACCTATGTAATTTCCTTCTTGGCGTTCGCCTTCCTGCGAGCCCAGATCAACGGGCATCCGTTTCTCGCGGAGGCCGCGCCGATCACCGGGCCCATGTATCAGTTGTTCATCTTCTTCATGATCACCGACCCGAAGACGACGGTACGCTCTAAGCGGGGGCAGTGCATTGTGGTGTTCCTGGTGGCGCTGGTCGAGATGATCCTGCGGCTCAATGAAAGCATCTACGCACCCTTTTATGCGCTCGCTCTTGTTGGTCCAGCTTCCATGGCGATTGAGATTTGGCGCACGTCCAGAGCTTCTTTGCCCGAACCGAGCGGCGACAATGTAGTTGCCACGCCGTGAACGACGCTCCCGCCTCCGTGAATCCGACTGCCCGCTTACTCGCGGGGCTGGCTGTTATCTTGATCGCCGTGGCGCTGTTTTCGGCCTACTCGCTGCACCAGATCTCGGGACTTCGAGAACTTCAGTTGGAAGCCATCGACCGCAACCGCAGGGACTCACTGCAATTGCTGCGGATCCAGAACAATTTACAAAACGTCGCGCTGTCGCTGCGAGACATGACCGAAGGGGCGTCGCCTTATCCCATTACGGCTTGGACGGCGGAGTTTGAGCGGATTCGGGCGGATCTTGACGATGCGCTGGCGCTGGAGCAAGAACTCGCGCCGACGGTCCGCACGGATAAACAGCAAGCGTTCCTGCGCGACTCGCTAGCGGATTTCTGGGACGCCGTGCAGAACATGTTTCGTGCCGCCGAGCAGGGGGATGAAGGCGAGTCGCGGCGGCTGATTCGAGAGGTTGTCCAGCCAAGACATGCTTCGATCGCCAATACAGTGGCCCGATTTCTGGTGTCGAACAACGAAGCCGAGCAGGCCGCCGCCACGGAGATTCAAGATATCTACGACAGCGTCGAGAGGAATACGTACTACTTCATGATGGCTGTGTTCGCCGCGATCTTTCTGACCGGCGGCTATATGGTGTTTCACAATCGGCGCGTCTTCCGGGACCTCGCCGAATTGTCTGAAGTTCGACAAGTGCTTGCCGCCCGCCTGATTAGCCTGCAAGAAGATCTGTTCGAGTCCGTCGCCCGCGAACTCCACGACGAATTCGGCCAGACGCTGACCGCCGCCGGGGCCATGTTGACCCGGCTGGAGCGGAAAGCGAACGGCGCATCCGACGAGTTGCGCGAAGGGCTGAAAGAGGCCAAGGGCGTCACTCAACATGCGCTGGACGGCGTCCGGCGGCTCTCGCAGCGGCTTCATCCCAACGTCCTCAGCGATTTTGGGCTCGACGGCGCCGTCGAATGGCACGTCGCCCAGGTGCGCGACCAGTCCGGCCTGGCGATCCGCTACGAACGGCCTGACGCTTCGCTCGCCTCGATCGAGGCCGACCGCGCCATTCACATCTACCGGGTGCTCCAAGAAGCGCTCAGTAACGTGCTGAGGCATTCGGGCGCACAAGAGGTTGACGTCCGCTTGTGCGTGCGCGACGGCCAGATCCGGTTGGAAGTTCAAGACGACGGAAAGGGACTGCCGCTCGACGCCGTAGCGCCGCGAGGACTTGGATTGGTAGCCATGAGGGAGCGGGCTTCGATCATTGGCGGCAACCTTATGATTACGCAGCCCGGCGGGCGGGGAACGCTTGTGGCCTTGGAAGCGCCTATGATGAGCGCGCCTAAAGATTCATGAAACCGGAAGACAAGACTCTGACTGTTCTGCTGGCCGACGACCATCGTCTGGTTCGTCTCGGTTTCCGGCGATTGCTGGACGACGAGCCGGACATCTCTGTTGTCGGCGAAGCCGGCAACGGCATCGAAGCAATCGACCTTGCGGCGGCCCTAAGACCACACGTCATCGTGCTCGACATGGCGATGCCGGAGCTCAGCGGCCTCCAGGCGATCAGCGAGATTCTGCGGAGATCTCCCGACACGAAGATCCTCGCGCTCAGCATGTACGATGAGCCCACTTACGTGCGCAACGCGATTCGCGCCGGCGCTCACGGGTACATGTTGAAGAACGCGGTCGAAGTCGATCTCGCTGAGGGAGTGCGGAGCGTTGCCGCCGGGCATCAATATCTGAGCGACTCCCTGCTCAAGGCCAAGGTGCTTGATCGCGAAGAGTCCGGGAATCCATTGGACCGGCTAACGAACCGCGAACGTCAAATCCTCCAACTTATCGCGCAAGCACGCTCTAACAAGGAGATCGCACAAATTCTGGATATCAGCGTGAACACCGTAAACGTCCACCGAACCAATCTGATGAAGACCTTGGACCTCCACTCGACTGCGGAGCTCGTGCTGTTTGGCGTCAAGCACGGCTTAGCGCCCCTGGCGGATCAATGATGCGACTTTCCCGTAGAGAACTGCTGGCTGCTTTCCCTGCTTTGCTGGCGGCTGCTCCGGAAGCGCCTGGTTTTCAGCTTCGCGACGTCACGGCCGGCGCAGGGATCGATTTTCGACACAACTCGGGCGCTTTCGGGGAGAAGTATCTGCCGGAGACGATGGGGGCCGGCTGCGCCTTCCTGGACTACAACCAGGACGGCTGGATGGACATCCTGCTCGTCAACGGGATGGATTGGCCGGGCCACAAGAGGGGACGCTCCACGTTAAAGCTCTATCGCAACAACGGCGACGGCACCTTCACGGACACGACGCGCCAAGCGGGCCTGGATATTGAGATGTACGGCCTAGGCGTGGCAGTGGGCGACTACGACAATGACGGCTTTCCCGACCTTCTGATCACCTGCCTCGGTCAGAATCGGCTCTTTCACAATCTGGGCAACGGCCGCTTCCAAGACGTCACCGAACGCAGCGGACTCGGCCGAAGGTCTTCCTTCAGTACATCAGCGCTGTGGTTCGACATGGACGGCAACGGCCTGCTGGATCTGTTCGTTTGCAACTACGTGCGCTGGTCGCCGGAAATCGACGTCCGCTGCAGCGTCGATGGCCGCCGCAAAAGTTACTGCACTCCTGAAGCTTACCGGGGCGAGACCTGCTGGCTGTTTCGCAATCGCGGCGACGGTACTTTCGAGGATGTAACGGCGAAGGCGGGTTTGTTTGACACGACGTCAAAGTCGCTTGGAGCGGCGATCCTCGATCTCAATGGCGACGGCCGCCACGATCTGTTCGTGGCCAACGACACGCAACCCAATAAGCTCTACCGCAATCGCGGCAACGGCGCCTTCGAAGAAATAGCGCTGACGGCCGGCGTCGCCTTCAGCCAGGACGGCAAGGCGCGCGCAGGCATGGGCGTGGCCGTCGCCGATTTTGACCGCTCAGGCGGCGAAAGCATTGCCGTGACGAACTTCAACAACGAAATGCTCGCCTTGTTCCGCGCGGGCAAAGACGGCTCTTTCACTGATATCGCGTCCGCCGGACCTTTGGGCCGCATCACGCGCGGCAGCCTCGGCTTTGGTTGCGAGTTCGCCGACTTCGACCTCGACGGTTGGCTTGATCTCTTGGTGGTCAACGGCCACATCGATGACGTCTCCGCCCAGGCGACCAACGGCGGTTACGCGCAGGCCCCGAACCTGCTGCAAAACCGGGCGGGAAAAAGCTTTGAAGACATCGCCGCGAACATCGGCCCGGCTTTCGCGCAACCCAAGATCGGCCGCGGCGCGGCAGTGGCCGACTTCGATTTAGACGGTGACGTAGACATCTTGATCACGGAGAACAATGGCCCCGCGCGGCTATATCGAAACGAACAGACGTCCGGCCGTCAATCAATTCGATTGGAACTCGTTGGGACTGCGTCAAACCGCGATGCCATTGGCGCTGAAGTTGTCGTTGAAGTCGGGGGCGCGAAGCAGCGCCGGCGCGTACACAGCGGATCCAGCTATCTTTCCCAATCTGAGCTTG
>CAMPKL010000009.1 GCA_946887065.1 uncultured Bryobacterales bacterium | reverse complement strand
CCGCCAAGACTGACCGCCCAGCAGAAAGTCACCAGCGCGAGCAACGCGCCGGTCGCGCGGACGCCAGGCCAGTGCAGGGAGTTCGAGCGCATCCACAGCCAGCCCAGCGAGATCAAGAAAATCGGTACGAGAAAGGCCCCTAACCCGAGTGTTTGCAGCGCGATATCGGCAAACCAGGCGCCCGGCACGCCGACCAAATTGTGTGCCACAGGTTCGTTGCCCGAGACGTTCAGCGAGGGATCCAGCGGGTAGTAAGAGACCAGGCTCAGGATGAGCGCGACGGCGAACGCAAGAACAGCGAAGCCCGCGGGCTCGTTCAGCCGGGGGTTACAGGTTGGTCGCAATGTAAAGCCGCTCATACTTCCTCCCGTTATCTCTAGCGAGGAGAAGAAGAGCCGCCGGAGCCATTTCTAGTATGCCAGAGAACCAGCGAAATTCTATCTCCCGAAGTTAGTCAGGAAGGTGAGAGCGAGGACGATGACTCCCAAAATGACTCGGTAGTAGACGAAGACCTTGAGCGTCGCCCGCTGCAGATAGCGCAGGAAGAACGCAATCACCGCGTACCCGAAGGCAGCGGAGGCGATCACGCCGACCACGAATGCGCCATGCATTTCCGGCGGGATGCCGTCCGTCTCCATGGCGTCGAGAAAGGCCTTCAAGCCGGCGCCGAGGATGATCGGCGTCGACAGCAGAAACGAAAACCGCGCGGCCGAGTGTCGTGTGATGCCCAGGAACATCGCCGTGGTGATCGTGATGCCCGAGCGCGACGTCCCGGGGATCAGCGCCAGTGCTTGCGCGCACCCAACGGCCATGGCGTCGCCCAGGCTTACCCGGTTGAGGTCGCGGACGAGGCCGCCGCGCTTCTCGACCGCCGCCATCAACAGGCCGACAACGATCAGCATCACGCCGATGACGGCGGGGCTGCGCAGCACGGTCTCGATGAAGTCCTTGAGGAATAGCCCGGCAATGCCCGCAGGAAATGTTGCGGCAACCAGCAACCAGAGCAACTTGGGATTCTCGTAAAGGTCGTGATCGATTTCGCCGGGCATGGGCTTCAGGACTTCGCGCCCGATGGCCAGGAAGGCGAGGCGCACCCAGGTCTTGGCGAAGTAAAACAACACCGCGACGAGCGTGCCGAGGTGCAGCGCGATATCGAACAGCAGGCCGTGATCGGGCCAGCCCAGCAGCCACGGCGTCAGAATCAAGTGGGCTGAGCTGGAGACAGGCAGGAACTCCGTCAACGCCTGGACCAGCGCCAGGATCAGGGCATGGAGAAGAGGCATGACCGCCTCTCTAGTGCGCGACGGCCTCGAACGCGGGGACCAAATTGCCGGCCGAGTCGAACTCGATATCGATCGGGCCGCTGATGACTTCGATTTCCGGATTCTGCTCGATTTCGGGCAGCAAGTTTTCGCTGACCAGGCACTCGGCGATGTCCATCGTGTTGGGGATCCAAACGATGGAGCAATCGTTGGGGTCGAGACGTCCGCAGGTGGGTAGGATCTTCTCCATGCACTCTTGATCGGTGGGGAAGTGCATCGGCGTGGCGCAGGGCTGCGTGGTCGACGATGTCAACCCGTTCACCCAGGTCGCGTTGTAGTCGATCGCGTTCACGAGCCGATCGGTGACGATGTCGGCGAAACCCACGCCGATGGCGTTGCCGTAGCTCCTATCGGAAAGATCGCGGGCGAAAAGCCGGCGCACGACAGGCACGTCCTTCCAGACGTTTGGTCCGTCGACGGAACGGTTGACAACCTTCGTATCCATGCCCGCGCCGGAGAAGGTTTTGCCCATCTCGTCGACGATCACCAGGTCGATCTCTTTAGCCGGAAGATTCGCCTTCCAGGACTTGGTCAACGCCAGCAGCTTTTCTTCCTCGGCGACCATCGTGGCGGCGCCGATGGCGTGAACTTCGGCCGTGTTGTGCCAGGCGTCTTCGAGGATGGCCAGACCGCCCAGCATTTTGCCGGAACTCAGGACGACTTTGCCGACCGAACGAATGACGCTCTCCATGCCCAGGCGCAGCGCCCAGGTGTGATAGCGCTTTGCGCCCGCCCATTTGCCCAGGCCGATGGCCATCATCTTGTGCACGCCGGACTCCAGGCCGCCCTCGAAATCGGTATGCCACTTGACTCGGCTGCAAAGCATGACGCCGTCGGATTGGAAGGCCTGCTTATCCATCGAGACTTCGATACCTTCGGGCGTCGTGCCGATGGCGACGACGTCGAGCGAACTGATGATCGGCGCGCCCATGCGGGCTTCAGTGATGCCGTAGTGATGCAGCACGTCCGCTTGGCCTTCTGCGGTGGCCGCGCCATGGCTGCCCATGACCGGGATGATGAACGGTTTGCAGTCGCGAGACTTCCAGAAATCGACTGCTGCTTTGACGATGACGTCGATGTTCTGGATGCCGCGGCTGCCGGCGCCAATGGCTATGCGGCTGCCAGGCTTGACTTTGTTAGTCCAGTCGGCGGCTTCGAGAGTCGCACGAACCGCGGCGGCAACATCAGCCAGGGCCCTCTTGGGGAAGTTTTGGCGTACGCGGACGAGACGTTGTGTCGGCATAGGAACACCTAATTATAGGCGGGTTTAGCCCCATGCCGGGCTGCGCCTTGACGGGATCAAGTCCCCATCAGATAGCTCGCCGCGGCGGCCAGGGCGGTAAGCACGATCACGGCCAGCAACAAAAGGGCGAAGTTTCCCGTCTTCCGTTGATCCTCGGCAACGCTCCTCTTCTTCTCCAACTCTCGTTTTACTTTGGGGTCGTCCGTTGCTTGCTTACCGAGGATGCCGCGGATCCGAGCTTCTTCCTGGCGGCGTACCTCGTCGTCGTTTGAGGTCATTTGCGCGTCTCCTATCTGACCGCCACTGTTGTACCTCAATCGGGAGCGCGATGTCTTCAGCGGCCCCCTCAGGGCGTTGCTGAGTCATGCCGCCGCGGCTTTCGCCCGACCGCCGGGCGCCGAAAAATTGAAAGTGCGAACCATTGCGGTTCGCCCTTGTTGTTGTTCCGGGACCGGCTCGTTATTGTTGCGCCGTTTCCGCAGCAGGCTTGGGTGCGTAGATGTCGATAACAGGGGGCCGCTCGCCTTCCAGCGAAAGACCTGCTTCGAGCATGAGCCTGGTGACGACATCGATCGTCCCCTGATGGGGACGCGGAAGACGCCCGCTAAAACCCTCGGCGATGAACAGCGGCGTGCGTCCAAACTGGTTGGGTTTCGACCAAATCTGCGGATCGGCGCCGTGCTCCGCGAGAAACTCAATCATCTTCGGGTACATGTTGTACGCTGCTCCATGGATCGCCGTGTCGCCGTCGTTATTCGTCTCGTTGACGTCCGCGCCTAGATCCAGCAAGAGCTGCACAGCCTCCAGCGATTCGCTTTCCTCACCCGCCTCCTCAGCCGGCTCCTGCGTACCAAGCCCGGCAGCAGCCATAAACGGAGTCGTGCCGTTGAAGTTCGGCATCATCGGATCCGCGCCCAACTCCAAGAGCAAGCGCATCAGAGGAATGTCGGCCCGATCGGCGGCAAACAAGAACGGCGTCGATCCTGCGGGCTTGATCAGCGAGGACGTGTTGGGGATCCTCTCCGGGCCAACTTCAGGCAAGCGGAAGTTGACGTCCGCGCCGCGCTTCACGATTTCGCGCACGAAGTCAGCACTTGAGAGACTGCCCGCGCCCCGCGGAGGCGCTCCATCGCTGATGTCGCTTGAATCCGGCCTGCGTATGGCGGGGATCATGTGCAGAGGAGTGAAACCCATACTCAGATCGTTCGGGTTAGCGCCTCCATCCACCAGCGCGAGCGCTACTTCGAAGTGGCCGTTTTGGACGGCAAGCATCAGCGGGGTCGTGGGCGCTGCGCGCCTACGCGCTCTCTCTCCCACCCCTCCTGCCGGCTCCATCGTCGCTTTCAAGTCGACGCCGGCCTTGAGAAATTCCCGGACGACGTCCAGATGGCCTTCGCGCACCGCGAAGAAGAAAGGGGTAAACCCGGAGTCGAGTCGCGCCGTGAGGTCGGCGCCGGCGTGCATCAGAGCCTGGACGACTTCGAGGTTTCCCTCAGCGGCCGCCCACATCAAAGCCGTTTGCCCCAGCCGCTCGCGTCTGTTGGGGTCCGCGCCCTTATCAAGCATCGCCTTCACGGCGTCGACATTTCCGGAACGCGCCGCCAACATAAGGGCCGTTTCGCCGCCCTTCATTGTGGTGTTCGCATCGGCTCCAGCGTCCAAAAGCAATTTCACAATCTCGGCGTTGGCGTTGATGCAGGCCTGCGCCAGCGGCGGTACGCCGTAGAGATTCTGAGCGTTCACCGCGGCGCCTGATTTCAGGAGCAGACCAACCAATTCCGCGTCGTTGTGAAACGCGGCCCAGTGCAGCGCCGTCGTTCCGTCCACTTGCGCGACGTTCACGTCAGCGCCGCTCTTAAGCAGCGCTCGAATACTTTCCTGGTCGTGCTTTTCGGCAGCGTCGGCAAGGGACGCCGCCGCAGCGGAACTCGCCAAGCCGAGGCCCAGGAGCAGCATTGTAGAGAGAATTCGCCTGTGCATATACTTACTCCTTACGCGACATCGGTCAATTGGAATAGCCCATCAACCTTCCCCGTACTGTCCATGAAGGAGTCCATATGGACTCCGACGCGATCGAGTAACGTGAGGTGGAGGTTAGCAAGACTTGTTGGCTCCGCATATTTGACATGCCGGTTGCCCTTGAGACCGCTTGCGGCGCCGCCCGCCACGATGATCGGCAGGTTCTCATGATTGTGGAGGCTGGAGTTACCCATGCCGCTGCCGTACAGGATGACCGTGTTATCGAGCAACGAGCCGTCGCCGTCGGGAGTATCGCGCATTCTCTGCAGGTAATCAGTGAATAGCGAAACGTGGAACTGGTTGATCTGCGACAGCTTCAACAGCTTCACGGGCTCGCCGCCGTGGTGACTGATCGGGTGATGCGGGTCCGCGACGCCGATCTCCGGATACGTGCGGTTGCTTTGCTCACGCGTCAGTTGGAAGGTGATGACCCGCGTGATGTCCGCCTGGTAGGCCAGAATCTGCAGATCGAACATCAGCTTGACATGGTCGGCGAACTGCGCCGGCACTCCTACCGGCCGATCGAGGTCGGGCGTCCGGTTTTCGTCTACTGCTTGCTCGGCACGCTCGATTTCGCGCTCAACCTGACGCACGCTCTCGACGTACTGATCCAGGCGCGAGCGATCCGAGGCTCCCACGCGGCCCTTGATCTTGGCGATGCTCCCGGTAAACGAGTCCAGCAAGCTCTCTCGCCTGCTGAGCGCCAATCGCCGCGTCGCCGCATCGCCGCCCTCTCCGAACATCCGCTCGAAGACGACGCGCGGATGCGCCTCAGACGGCAGCGGCGTCGTGGGCGAGGACCACGAGAGGCAGTTCTGATAGACGCAGGCATAGCCGTTGTTGCAAGCTCCCGCAAGCGGATTCAAGTCCATCGCGAGTTCGAGCGAGGCTAGCTGTGTCTCAGTGCCCATCTTCCGGGCCGCAATCTGGTCGACCGTCGTACCCAGGTAGTAGTCCGAACCTTCGGTGTGCTTGGCGGGCGCCGCACTCAGGAACGCGGAATTCGACGTGTCATGAGTGCCCGGGTAGGCAGCTTGCAGCCGCAGGTTCGTGACGACCGTCGTGTAGTCTTTCACCGCCTCCAAGGGGCCAAGGATAGGAGACAACTGATCTAAATTCTTCTCGCTGGCGGGCGTCCAGCGCTCCTGATCGCAGCCCATGGGGACATAGACGAAGCCGAGTCTCGGAGTCGCCTTTGCGGGCGTCGCCGCCCACCCTGTGGCTGCCGGGATCATTGCATCGAGCAGGGGAAGAGCCAGCGCGCCCTGCGCGCTCTTGAGCAACGTCCGCCGGGGTATCGCTTTTTTCGTTAAAAACATCACTCTCTCCTTCTCCTGGCCGCCTATTGATTCTATTGATTCTCTGCGAGGGTATTCGGTGAAGACGATTCAGTTATTTCCGCGCTTCGCATTTGGAACGGAACGCTTTTCACGATGCCGAGTATCAGCGATGAGAACCGGTAGTCATCCCGCGCGGCGTCCTTCACAATCTTGCGAACCGCGGGAGCATCGTAGTATTCAACGCCCCGTCCCAGCGCGAACGTCAAAAGTTGTTCCGTCAGCGTCCTGGCGAACAATCCCGGGCGTTCCAGCAACTCCTTCTCAAGTCCGTCGATCCCTCGGAACTCTTCCGCTCCCGGCAGGGCTCCGGAAGCATCGACGGCTTGCTCGTCTGCGTCCAGCTCACGCCACTGTCCGATGGCATTGAAGTTCTCAAGCGGGAAACCGGCCGGGTCAATCGTGCGATGGCAACTAGCACAGGCGGTATTGCTGCGATGCGCTGCCAACCGCTCGCGCATCGAAAGGTTGGCCACCATCGCATTTTCTTCAAGCGCCGGCACATTCGGCGGCGGCGGAGGCGGAGGCGCGCCCAATATGCTGCTCAACACGAACACTCCGCGAAGAACCGGCGATGTCCTGGTTGCATAGGAGGTGACCGACAGTACGCTGCCCTGCCGCAACAAGCCGCCGCGTTTGCTTTCCGGCGAAAGAGTCACGCGGCGGAACCGGCTTCCGTAAACATGAGGGATTCCGTAGTGTTTGGCCAAACGCTCATTGAGGAACGTGTAATCCGACTTGATAAACGTGCGGATGCTGCGATCCTCGCGCAACACGCTATCGAAAAAGAGTTCGCTCTCCTCGCGGAAAGCCTGCCGCAGGTTGTCGTCGAAGTCCCGAAAAATGCTGGAACTGGGAATGACCGAGGCGATATTCCTTAGCCGCAGCCACTGGCCGGCAAAATTCGTCGCGAGGTTAGACGAGCGAGGATCGGCAAGCAACCGGCGGGTCTGTTTCTCCAGTTCGCCCGGCTCGCTCAGCTTGCCCGCAATGGCGGCCTCCAGCAGTTCATCGTCGGGGATGCTGCTCCATAGGAAGAATGACAGCCGTGACGCGAGCTCGAGGTCGCTGACCTCATAAACGCCGGCGGGCCCTGCGCCGGCCGGATCGGTTTCAACGCGGATCAGGAACTCCGGGTTCGCAAGAACGGCGCCAACTGCCATGGTGATGCCTGCGTCAAAATCGGCGCCGGCGCGCCCGTCGCGATAGAAGGCCATTGGCCCGTCGACGTCAGCGTTGGTCACCGGCCGGCGATAGGCGCGGCGCATCAGGGTCGACAAAATCTCCCTGGCGCACTTTTCTTCTTCGCTGTTCGATGGACCAGCCGGCTGACAGACAAACAATTTCTGGCGGCTGGGCGTGTCGCCGGCGCCCCGCGGGTCATACGGTCCTGTGACGGACACCATATTGATGCCGGGCGTCGTGCGCGGATACCGGCGGTCGTTGTACAGGGACACGGGGGGTTGCCGCAGCGTGTCGATGAGCGACGAACCCTCTTGAACGAAGGTAACCGCGAGGTCGTGTTGACCCGCATTCACCGGAACGCGAACCTTCAAATCTTTATCCAGCAGCGTATCGTCGCCGCCAACGGGCTTGCGAATCGTAAAGGTCTGGACCGGCTTGCGGTCGACCAGCACAAGCAACTCGTGCGGACGATCTTCACGCAAACCGCTGACTTCTCCGGTGAAATTGCGCGAGAGAAAGACCTGGATATCGTACTCGCCGTCTTGCGGAAAGGTATAGGAGGCCGCCAGGCCGCCGCGTGTGCCGATCGGCAGCCCCGGCAGCCGACTTTCCTGCGTGAGATCGGGAGCGTTTTGAAAGATTTCGTTCTGCAAGGCGTGGGCGCTGCCCACCGCCAGACGGCTGATCTTTTGGGCGGCCGAAACGTAACGGTTCAGCAGCGTCGGCGAAAGATCGCCGAGGTTAACGTTGTCGAAACCGTGACCGCTCTCATCAGCCGGCAGCAGCGCGGAGGCCTCAATGTCGACCGCCAGCAGATCTCGAATCGCATTCTGATATTCGGTACGATTCAGGCGGCGCAGGGTTTCGGTGCGCCCAGGATTAACCTTCGCCGCTGCGGCGGCATCGAGCGATGTCTCCAGCCAGGTCAACATCGCCTGGCGATCCGCGTCCGCGGGTTGCGGGGCGCCGGGGGGCGGCATCATGCCGGCGCTAACCTTGCGCTGGACCTGCTCCCATACTTCGGCTTGCCTGCCAAGGTGCGACAACTCGACTTGAGCGAGGCTCAGGTCGGCGGTCTTCACGCTCTCGTTGTGGCATGTGACGCAATGGCGATCGAGGAATTGTCGGGCGTCGGAAGTCGCGGCGGATCCCGCGGGCACAGCGCTGCTCTGCTGCGCCCATACCTGTATCGGCATAGCGACAAGGAGCGCCGCCGCAGATGAGAAAAGAACTCTTTTCGGCGATGGCGCAGAAAACTCCGAACGGGTCATGCGCAACTCCTCGAACCTCAGCACCGACGACGGCTTGAACTGGGATGGTCGTCGTGGCATCCCGGCAGCATTGTAGCGCAGTTTTTTTGAACTGGCGTGGGTGTTCCAACCAGTGGAACGGGCGCTAACGCAGAGCGAGGACGGCTAAATACTCGACGGCCAGCGCGTCCAAACGAATTCACGGGCGGCCGGGCCGCCGTTTCACCCTGCCTACCTCCGAGATCCTGGGCCGACCCTAGTTGGCGGCCGCTATCGATTCGATCGTGATGGTCTTCAGGCCGTCCTTTTCTGCGACTGTGCCGGTAACGCGGACATCTTTTTCGACGAAGGCCATGAGTTCTTTGTTGGCCGGCTCGTGATGGCTCTTGGCCAAGGGCAGATAGAGCGTGCCGGTTTGTTGGTCGAGGATAGCGAGCGGGATGCCGGCCTTGGCGCAGGTCTCGGCGCATTCGCGGTGCGACTCGCCGATGGATCCGTGGCTGACATAGCAGGCGACGTCGACGACATGGCCGACGAAGGTCTTCTCGGCGCCGTGGTGATGTCCCTGGGCGATCGCTCCGGCGGCGAGTAAAGTCGCTGCGGCGAGGGATAGGATGCCGGCGGTAATACGGGTCATGGGTGAACTCCTCTTCGATTAGTACTAGGAAGGCAGGGAGACAGTCCCCGGCGCTCAATCGACCCTCTCCGCCGTTTCCCCATATTCTAGACTGGCGCGCATCGGCCTGGATGGCGTTAGCGGAACTTCCCGCCGGCGGGCTACGGGTCTCCTAGCCCCCGTCTGCCGCGAGCTACAATCGAAGTTACGAAAGTGATCGTCAGGAAGATGCGGCGCTATGTTACTGTCTTACGCACAGCGCCGGGAGTGTCCGAGTCCGTGACGATCAGCCATTCTTGGCCGACGGCTCCGATTCCTTGTCGGAGCGTCGTTGAGCCCCTACTTGAGCGTGACTGAACCCCTCGACAACGTGGTCGAGACCCGTGACAGACGGTCCTGGATGACCTGCGATCGTTAGATTGGATTTGGCGAACAGGACTGTTAGGTTCGGTTTGAGAAGGCGGGCTTGGAGACGCTGTCATGCTCGGTCAAGGTTTTTCAGGGCGTTACGAACTCAAGGACCGCATTGGTCACGGCGGCATGGGCGAGGTGTATCGGGCTTTCGATCGCACCACCAACCGGGACGTCACGATCAAGACCCTGCTGGACTTCCGGGACGACGCGGCCCTGGTGCAGTTCCGGCATGAGTGCAGCGTTCTGGCTTCGCTGAACCATCCGAATATCGTCGACATTTACGACATCGGCGATTTCGAAGGCCGTCCCTACTTCGTGATGCCGCTGCTGCCCGGCAAGACTCTTGCTGAGGTCTTGCAGGAGCAAAGCCTCTCGCCGAAGCGTGCCGTCGACATTATTCGCCAGGCCTGCAGAGGTTTACAGGCCGCGCACAGCAAGGGACTGATTCACCGCGACCTGAAGCCCAGCAACATTTTCGTTTTGCCTGGGGATTCGGTGAAGATCATCGATTTCGGCGTTGCCGGAGTGATGGATTCACGCAGCACGATGAAGCTCAAGGGCACGCTGCTTTACATGTCCCCCGAGCAGACCGAGCTCAGATCGCTGACTCCCCTGTCGGACTTGTTCTCGCTGGCCGTCGTGACCTACGAAGCCCTCGCCGGGCGGCGTCCGTTTGAAGGCGCGAACGCCGAACAGATCATCCGCGCCATTCGAAATGAGATCCAGCCGCCAATTACGGAACTTCGTCCGGAGATCGGCGAGAGCATCAGCCAGGTCGTGCACAAAGCATTGGCGAAGACGCCGTCGCTGCGCTTCGCGTCGGTGGAAGAGTTTGCCGAGTATTTGGGGAAGGCGCTGAACGGCCAGCCAATTGAATTATTCAATGAGGAGCGGATCCGCGCGCGGCTCGACCGCGCCCGCCAGGCGTCCGCCGGCGGCGACTACGAGCTGGCGGCTGAGATTGTCAGGACACTAGAGTCCGAGACCTACCATCCGGAAGTTCTACAACTCAGGCGCAAGATCGACCGGTCGGTGCGGGAAGAGAGGATTCAGGAGCATCTGGCCAGCGCCCGGCAGCGATTTGACGTTGAGGAAGACGAACTGGCGCTGGAGAGAGTGCAGACGGTTCTGGACCTCGATCCCTCGAACCCCGAGGCGCTGGGGCTGAAGTCCGAGATTGAAATCCGCAGCCGCCGGCGGCAGACCGACCGTTGGGTGACCCTGGCCCGCCAGCACATCGATAACAACGCCTTTAGCCATGCCAGGGAAGCGCTGGACAAGATTCTGGAGATCGACGCGACGCACACCGAGGCTTTGACTCTTTTGTCTGACCTGCAGCGCAGGGAACAGGAATATCAAAGAGTTCAGGGTGAGAAGAAGCAGCTTTACCAAGCCGCTTTGGATGCCGTGGACAAGGGCGAATTGAGCGGCGCGCTGAGCCGCCTAGAAAAAGTGATTGCACTGGACGCGCTGGCGCCCGACACGATGGCCGGCGAGAGGGAGAAGCTCTATGAGCGGGTGCGCTCCCAGCACCAGGAAGTCAACGACGGCTACGACGAAGCCCGCAGGCTGCGTAACGAAAAGAAGTATCGAGAAGCGTTAACGATCTGTCAGCGCATGTTGACCCAGTATCCAGGCCATGCGTTGTTTTCATCGTTGAAATTGGATCTGGAAGCGGACGAGAGCCAGGCTTTATCGGCATACATCGCCGAAGTCGACGATCGCGTTGCGTCCGAGCCGGATCTAGAAGCCCAGGCGAAGATTCTGAAGGAAGCATCCGAGCGTTTCCCCGAAGAGCAGCGCTTCCAACAGCGGCTGAAGACGGTGAAGTCCAAGTCGGATCTGGTGAAGTCGATCGTCCTAAAGGCGCGTGGGTACGAATCGGCTGATAAGTTTCAAGACGCTCTGGTGCAATGGCAGACATTGCGCACGGTCTATCCGGCCTACCCCGGACTGGAATTTGAAGTCGAGCGGATCAACAAGCGCATCGAGATTCAAGCCCAGGACGACGCGAAGGCACGTTGGGTCGACAAGATCGAGCAGAGCCGAGCGCCTGGACAGTGGGGCCGCGCCGCCGAAGCGGTTCGCCAGGCCCTAGATCAGTTCCCCGATGACTTAGAGTTGCGGGAGCTGGAGACGATTGTTGCCGAAGGTTCGGCGCGGGCGGCTGAGGCCAACGATTTAGTCGCTCAAGGACGCGGCATGATCGACGACCCGTCCAAGATTATGGACGGCGTCGATCTGCTCAGAAAAGCTTACCGGCTGGACCCGAGGAATCTGATCGTTTCCAATACCTTTCACGACGCGCTGGTTAAGCATGCGCAACGATTGATCGACCGGGACTGGCGTGCGGCGGAGCCCGTTGTTGAAGAGGCGCTGAAGATTAAGCCGAGCGACAACGTGGTCGCTGGGCTGATGAGCCTGATTGACGACAAGAGGCGGTCGGAGTCGGTTGGCAGGATTGTCTCGGAGGCGAGGCAACTGGAACGCTCCGGGGATTTTGGGAGCGCCATCGAGGCAGTCCGCACCGGGCTGCAGAAGTACCCGGACGAACATCGTCTGCGGCAACTGGAAAGCACTCTAGCGGTGAGCGCTGGGGGATCCGAGGCGAAAGCTTCCGCTGAGGACGTGACGATGGTCTTCGATCCGGCGCCCGAAAACTCCGAAGACGCGACGATCGTTTATGCGCCGCCCGAGGCTCCGGTTGCCAAGCCCGTGGTCACGCCGGCGGGAAAAGCCGCTGAGAAGAAAAGCGCGCCCGGCATCCCGAAGTGGATGATCGCGGCTGCAGCCGCCGTCTTGCTTGCCGTCGCGGCGGCCGGCTCCGTATTTTTCTTTGGCGGCGGAGACGACGCTGTGGGGCCGGGGCAGCTCTCGTATGCGGTATCCACAACGCCGCCCGGCTCGGAAGTCATCATTGACGGAGAATCGGCCGGCATTAGCCCCATCACGGTTTCGCTGGCGCCGGGCGAGCACCAGGTGACGATTTCGCGGCTGGGTTTCGCGCCGTACTCGCAGACCGTGACAGCTGCGGACGACGGGCCGTTGGAGTTGCAGGCGAGCCTTGAACCGCTGCCGACCGATTGGCGGGTCGTCGGCGATATCGAGTCGGCGCAACTGACGCTCGACGGCAACGTTGTGTCGCCCGACAGCCTAGCGGCGCTGGAACCGGGTACCCACGAGATCGGCTTCAAAAGCGGCACGCAGTACGAAGCGAGCCTCAAGTTGACGGTGATTCCCGGCGCGGCGCCGCAGCTCGTGGGCGCTCCAACGACACGGAACCTCAAGGCCGTCGTCGTCGCCTCGTTGGGTCCCCAGGCGATTGTTTACGCTCCGGACGGAATGCGCGCGACGCTGGATGAAGTGGACCGCGGGGTCGTCACGGGCGGCAGTCTGATGGTAAATGCGCTCGACCAGGGGGTACGCGAACTCGCGCTGATGGAGGGTTCGCAGGCGCGTAACTTGCTATTTGAAACCGGCGCCGCGCCCAGCGTGACGGTATTTGTGTGGTCGGATCGAGACGTCGGCGATCTTTATATCGCCAGCAACGAGACCGATGTCGAAGTGCTGGTCGACGGGCGGCCGCGGCGTTCGACCGCTCGGGCCGGCAAGATCAGGATTTACAACTTAACGACGGGTAACCGGAAAATCGAAATCCGCAAAGAGGGATACCGCGTGGAGCCCGCGTCGCGCAACGTCGCGGTCGCGAAGGGTGAAATCGCAGAGGCTGAATTTTCCTTGCAGCGGCTTCCGCAAATGGCTTCGCTGGAGATCAGCGGAGCCACGGCCGGCGCCGACGTTCTTGTGGACGGCGCTGCGATCGGCCGTACAAACTCCAGCGGCGCGCTCCGCTACGGAGAGATCCGCTCGGGCAGCCGCAAGATTGAGCTGCGCAAGGCCGGGCATGTCGCCAAGAACGTCACGCGCGTCTTTCAGGCTGAGTCGGCGGTCAAGTTGGAAGGCGTCGACGTTCAGCTGGAGATGGCCCAAGGGACTCTAGAGTTCTCGGTGGAGCCGGCCAGCGCGTCACTGGAGCTAGACCCCGCGAACCTGCCGGGCGCCTTCCGCGGGCAAAAGAGCTACAGCAGGATTCCCGCCAGGCTGCCGCTGCCCATCGGCACCTACAACCTGCGCGTTACCGCGCCGGGCTACGAACCCTGGCTCGCGAACCTGCAGTTGGCGGATGGCGAGATCAAGGCCATTACGGTGAAGCTGGAAGCGGCCGCGCCGGGGGCCGGTCCGGCTGCTGCTCCGGCGCTGAGCGACTGGGGGTCTGGGGCCGGCTGGCAAGAGAAAGACGGCTGGTCCATACGCAAGGGTCCGGCGCACGTGCCTTACTCCGAGGGCGCCGCCGGAGGCACATTCTCGTTCGTGAGTAAGGTGCCGAACCCGATCATCGGCAATGGCCGCCCAACCGCCTGGGCGGTCGGTTACAGAGACCGGGAGAATTACGTGCTGTTCGAACTGAATAAGCGCAGCGTGACCAAGTCCGTCGTGACCGGTGGCCAAGTACGGAAGGTAGAGGAGAAGGAGCACGGTCTGGACGCGAAACAGGACCAACAGTTTGAGATCGCGGTTCGCGGTGAAACGGTTACGCTCAAAGTCGGCGGGAAGGTGATCGACGAGTGGAATGTCGGCCCGGCCTTGGCAGGGCGATTCGCATTTATCGTGCCGCAGGGCAAAGACCTGGAAATGAAGGATTTCGCGTACCGTCCATAGTTGCTAGGCAAGTCGGCGGGATGTGGACTTCTGCCGGCGCAAAAGTCTACAATCTAGCTCTATTAGCGCCCGGGCAGTTCCTAGAAGCGCCGCCCCGGCCGATCCCCGTTTGATCCTGTGCGTCTGTTCTTGCCTCCCGCCCCTTTGGAGCGCGCGAGAGCGGGAGGGGGTTTGTACACGAAAATGATCGGCCAACGTTCAAACATCCGCATCGCGCTGCTGGACTCCAATCGAGAGCACGTCGCATACGAATGGCGGTTCTCGTCCCTCGATCACGATGTCGTCCGCATCGGTCGATCGCATGAAAACGAAGTTGTTATCAGCGATGCGTATGTATCGCGCTTTCACGCAGAGCTTCACTTCACGGACGGCGGTTGGGAAATCCGCTCGCTCGGACGGAATGGAGTCTTGCTGGGAGGACGGAAGATTGAGGACAAGCATTCCATTGCGGAAGCCGACGAGTTCCAACTCGGGCCGTCAGGCAGCTTTATTCGCCTCTCTCCCATGAACGAAGCGGACGCCGCATCGGCCTTGCCTGCGTCGCTGACGACGGTGGTCATGGACGCGGCGCAACTGAGCGCGATCGCCGTCGACCGCATGGATGTCTCTCGCGCGGTAGGCGAGATCGCCGACAGCGAGTATTTCCGCAAGTTGCGCGAGATCCGGCAAACGCGCGATGCCGACGAGACAGCGCAGAAGCTGCACAAATAAGGGATATTCGTGCCGGCCATTATTTCTATTCACTCCTTTCGAGGAGGCACCGGAAAATCCAATACGACCGCGAACATAGCGGCGGTGCTGGCCGCCAAAGGATTTCGCACGGCGGTCATCGACGCGGATATTCAGTCGCCCGGCATTCACGTGATCTTCGGTGTGGACCAATCCAAGCTGGAGTTCTGCCTCAACGACTATCTGTGGGGACGCTGCCGGATTGAACAGGCGTCGCACGACGTATCCAAGGCGGCCGGCCTGAAGGACGGCGGCCTTTTCCTGATTCCGTCCAGCCTGCGCACGGGCGAGATTGCCAGGATTCTGCGCGAAGGCTATGACGTCGCGCTGCTCAACGACGGATTCCAGCGTTTGATCAAACAGCTCGAACTCGACTTCTTGTTGATCGACACGCACCCCGGCGTGAACGAAGAAACGCTCCTGTCGGTGGCCATCTCGGACATGTTCATTGTCGTCATGCGCCCTGACAATCAGGACTTCCAGGGCACGGCCGTGACCATCGAACTGGCCCGCAAACTGGATGTGGAGGACATGCTGTTGTTGATCAACAAAGTTCCTTCCGGCACGGACCTGGCGGCTCTGCAAGCCGAAGCCGAACGGGCGTTCGGCGTGAGGGTCGCGGGCATGCTGGAACTCAGCGCCGACGTCGCCCGCGCGGCAAGCGGCGGCGTTTTTTGCATTCAACGTCCAGAGCACCCCTACAGCCGGGGCATCGCTTCTCTTGCGCAACAGCTGACCGGTTTGGTGACAAAAAATGAGCAATCCGCCGCCGGCTGACGATCTCGATCTGCTCGTGAACCGCGTCAAATCGGCGGCATCGCCCTTGCGCGAAACGCTGACGATGCTGCATGAGCGGTACAGAAATGTGGATGAGGGCGTGGTAGCCAGTTACATCCCCGAGTTAGCTCTCGCGGATCCGGATTGGTTCGGCATCGTTGCGGCGTCGACAACCGGACAGATTGTCGAGATCGGCGACTGGAATCAAAAGTTCACCATCCAATCGATCTCCAAGCCATTCGTTTACGGCATCGCTTTGGAACATTGGGGCCGCGACGCCGTGCTGGAAAAGGTTGCGGTGGAGCCGAGCGGCGATCCCTTCAATTCGATCGTTTTGCATGAACAGTCGAATCGTCCGTTTAATCCGATGGTGAACGCCGGCGCGATCGCCACTGCCGATCTCATCCCCGGCGAAGGTTTAACGGCGCGCAGCAAGCAATTGCTGGGCACGATGAAGCGTTTTGTGGGACATGACGTTTATATCGACACCAACGTTTTCACGTCCGAGAGCGCGACAGGACACCGCAATCGAGCTATCGCCCATTTGATGCTGAACTTCGACATGATCAAGCCCCGGGTGGACGAAACGCTTGAGTTGTACTTCCAGCAGTGCTCAATTTTAGTCAGCTGCCGCGATCTGGCGGTGATGGGCGCCACGCTGGCAAACGGAGGGGTCAATCCCGTTACATCCGAGCGAGCGATGTCGCAGGTCTACATACGGGACGTGTTGAGCGTCATGCTGAGCTGCGGCATGTACGATTTTTCGGGCGAATGGGCCTACCGCGTCGGGTTGCCGGCGAAGAGCGGCGTGAGCGGCGGCGTGGTGGCGGTCATCCCAGGCCGCGGCGCGATCGCGGTATATTCGCCGCGGCTCGACGCCCGGGGCAATAGCGTCCGGGCGATTCGGGTTTGCGAAGACCTGGTCAATCAGTTCGGCCTGCATTCGTTCGATAATTCGCCGCTCAAAGACGACTTCTTCCGGCAACTCCAATCCCGGCGATAGACCCCACAGGGCGCCGTCTCGGGCCAAGCAGGCGACAGAGCGAATGGCATAGAATGCCCTCACTATGCGCATTGCCCTCCTGCTTATGTTCGTCGCCTGCGGCTTGCAGGCCCAGAATGCGACCGCACCTGGACCGTTCCATGTAGAACATCCCACTCTGCTCAACCTCGGATTCGAGTGGGCCATTGACGGAGACGCCAACCGGAATGCCGTTGTTGAGGTCCGCTTCCGCAAAGAGGGCGCAAGCGAGTGGCGCCCCGCGCTGCCTTTGTTGCGCGTCGGCGGGGAACGCGTGTATCGCGAGCAGTATCAGATGTCCTACACCGTGCCCGAGGGGTTCGCCGGCAGCATTCTGAACCTGGAACCGGGCACGAGTTACGAGTGCGAGTTCACGCTGAAAGATCCGGACGGCGTGAGCGGCGCCGCAGTGGAACGTATAACGGTGGCGACCCGCTCGGAGCCGCAGCCCTACGAAGGCGGGCGCGTGTTGCACGTCTATCCCGACGACCACGAGGGACCTAAGCTCGAACCGAATTTCATTGGGCTCAAACACGCCTACTATGGCCCCGGACGCGGCGATTGGACCTCGGTGCGCACGATGCGGGCGCAGCCCGGCGATACGATTCTGATGCACGCGGGCCTGTACCGCCCCGAACGCTACAACTATGTCGATCCCCTTAGCGCGCCGTTCACCGGAACCATCTCTCTCTCGGCGAAAGGCACGGCGGAGAAGCCGATCACCATCAAGGCAGCCGGCGACGGCGAAGTGATCTTTGACGGCGGGGGCAATTCGAGGCTTTTCGAGGTGATGGCATCGGAGCACCACATTTTCGATGGTCTGACATTCCGTAACACCGAGGTCGCGATTTTCGCCGGCGAAAAGGACGTGTTGGGCGCGAAATCGCTCACCGTGCGCAACAGCCGCTTCGAAGATGTCGGCGCGGGCGTCTGGACGGAGTACTCCGGTTCGAGCGACTTTTACATTGCCGACAATATCTTTCTGGGCCGCGAAGACCAGATGCGGGTGATCGGCTGGAACCAGGCCGGCAGCCGCTCGGCGGGCATTTACCCTTCGCATCAACTGCGCAGCTTCTTCGCCGTCAAGGTCTACGGTCCGGGGCACGTCATCGCTCACAATGCGATCGCCTATTTCCACGACGGCATCTGCATCTCGACGTACGGTCCGCCCGAGGCGGAGTTGGACCGGCAGGCCTCGTCAATCGACATCTATAACAACGACATACATCTGTCGAATGACGACTTCATCGAGTCCGACGGCGGCGTGCACAACATTCGCATATTTCAGAATCGGGGCGTCAGCGCCGCGCATAACGGATACAGCGCCCAGCCGATGTTCGGCGGGCCGGTGTACTTCTACCGCAACCTGCTCTATCACGTGGGCAATGGAAGCGCCTTTAAGCTCAGCGCGATACCGGCGGGCCTGCTGATTTACCACAACACGATGATCAACGAGCAGACGGCGGGCGGCCCGTACTCGAACGCGCACTGGCGCAACAATCTATTCATCGGGCGCGGCACGCCGAACAGGGGCGTGATGACCTGGGGCAACGCCACCGGGAACTACAGCAGCGACTACAACGGTTTCCGGCCCAACCCAGGAGTCAAGGAGCAGTACAGGTGGCTGGCGCCCAAGTCCGGCGAGACGACTTACGAGCCGACGGACGCCGACTGGCGAAGCTTTGCCACGCTGGCCGAACTGCGCGAGGCCACCGGCCAGGAGATCCACGG
>CAMPKL010000008.1 GCA_946887065.1 uncultured Bryobacterales bacterium | reverse complement strand
GCGTCGGCGCCGGACGGCATCTTTGAGCAGGCGCCGCCGCCCCAAGTGCACACGCTGCTGGCGCGCGAGGCCGGCAAGAAGCTGGGCATTCCGTTCATCGCCAACCGGCGGGCGGTCATCACGTCGCCGAAGAATGGCCGCGCGGCTTGCCACTATTGCGGCGATTGCGGCCGAGGGTGCCTCACGGCGTCGGCATACTCCGCTAGCCAAGTTGAGATTTTCCCCGCGCTGAAGACGGGCAATGCCACGCTCATCACAGACGCGATGGTCCGCGAGGTCAGCGTCGATTCCAACGGCAAGCCGAACGGAGTGATCTATATCGACCGCGGCACGCGCCGCGAGGTGAAGATTTCCGCCAAGGCGGTCATCCTCGCCGCGAGCACATGCGAGTCTTCCCGCATCCTGCTCAATTCGAAATCGCGCTACCACCCCAACGGCATCGGCAACTCGTCGGGTCAGGTCGGCCGCAATCTCATGGACACGGTTGGGTTCGGACTGAACGGATATGTGCCTTATCTGGAAGGCATGCCGCACTACGACTCGAACGGCTTCGGCGGGACGCATCTTTATGCGCCTTGGTGGGCATGGGACGACCACGAGAAGTTGGGCTTCCCGCGCGGATATCACATTGAGTTCGGCGGAGGCTTCCGATTACCCGGACCGGGCAGCTATCACGGCGCCGCGCGGGAGCATGGTTATGGCGCAAAGATGAAGAAGCAGATCCGCGAGCAGTACGGCGCGTCGGTCAGCTTCGCCGGCCGCGGCGAGATGATAGCCAACGACCTGAGCTACTGCGAGATCGATCCCAACGTGGTCGATCAATGGGGCATTCCGGTTCTGAAGTTCCACTTCAAGTGGGCGGACCATGAATGGAAGCAAGCCCGTCATATGGAGAAGGCCTTCACCGAGATCATCGATGCGATGGGCGGTCGAGTCGTCGGCTTGGCCAATGCGGAACGGGAAGCGGACGGCATCTCCGTGCCGGGGTCGATCATCCACGAGGTCGGCACCGCCCGCATGGGCGAGCGCGCGGAGACTTCCGTTCTGAATGGCTTCAATCAAGCGTGGGATGCCAAGAATCTGTTCGTCGTCGACGGAGCTTCATTCGTGAGCAACCCGGATAAGAACCCGACGTTGACGATCAACGCTCTCTCCTGGAGAGCTT
This sequence comes from uncultured Bryobacterales bacterium, assembly GCA_946887065.1. The sequence continues at coordinate 17,255 of CAMPKL010000008.1, read as the reverse complement.
GCGACTACTTGGCGGACGAGATGAGGAAAGGCAATGTCTAAGCTTGTTCAACTATCTGAAATCTCGCGACGCGATGCGCTGCGTGGCATCGCTCTGGCGGTGGCCGCCGCCGGCTTCGGCGTGCCGATTGATCGGGCCGCGGCGCAGGAAGTGCATGGGCAGGCGACGAATATGAAGGGCGCGCTGGGGGGTTACCAGCGACAAGAACTCACCGAGCACGAATGGGCAACGGTGACTCGTCTCGCGGAGTTGATCGTTCCGGCAGACGAAGTTTCCGGCAGCGCCGTCGATGCGGGTGCGGTTGAGTTCATCGATCTCCTTTGCTCTTCCAACGAGGATCTGGCGAATATCTTCCATGGCGGGTTGGCGTGGCTCGATGCTGAGATGCGCGGTCGGGCAAATTCCACGTTCGTCGCCTGTGGAGCCGAGACACAAATAGCGTTACTCGACGAATTGACGGCCGAAGAGGCAAGCCGCAACTCCAGGGTTCAGGGATCCGGCCAAGGCGACTACGCACGGTTTCGCGATTATCAAGCCTGGGAACAGGGCGGCCTCGGGCCGGGCGTGGAGTTCTTCCCTTGGATGCGCAAGATGGCCGTCGACGCCTTCTACACCAGCCCCGTCGGGCTGCACGATCTGAAGTATCCTGGCGGCGGAGCGTACACGGAGTACAAGGTTCCCCAAGAGGCGATTGACTACGCGATGAAGCGCAGTCCGTTTGCGTGAGCCCGAGATGGTGCTGATTGCCATCGGATTCGCGGGAGCGCTGGGCGCCCTCGCGCGCTACGGAGTTTCGCTGGCGGCGTTGCGTTGGTTCGGCGAGGACTTTCCTTATGGCACGCTGTGCGTGAATCTCGCGGGCTGCTTCTTGTTAGGCGTGCTTGCTGAACTCACGATGGAAGACGCCGGGTTGGCCCCGCAGACCCGCGCAATTCTGGGCACGGGATTTCTGGGGGCGTTCACCACGTTCTCGACCTTTGGCGTGGAGACTTACCGGGCGATGCAAGTGGGCGCTTGGGGAGTCGCCGCCTCCAACGTCGCCATCAACGTTGTCGGCGGCATCGTCCTGGTTGCTGCCGGGGTGGGCCTGGCTGCCGCACTGCGCCATTAAGGCAGGTCGAGAAGGAGCAACTCGGCCGTAGACGCAGCGTCGAACTTCAGCGTCGCTGCATCCTCCACCTTGACGCTGTCGCCTTTTGACAGAGTCTCGCCATTCAGTTGGACGTCTCCGTCTATCACGAAGACATAGGCGCGTCGCTCGGGTTCGAGGTTGTGAGACACGCTGGAGTTCGCTTCCAAACGAGAGACGTACAGAGTGACGTTTTGGCCGACGAAGACTGTTCCTTCAGCTGCGTCGGGCGTGGCGATCGGAAGCAACTTGCCCGTCCTATCTCCGACGGAAAACTGCTTCTGCTCGTAAGACGGTTGCACGTCTTTCTTCTCGGGCAGGATCCAGATCTGAACCAACTCCACGGTCTTATCGGGAGAGGCGTTGAACTCCGAATGGACGATTCCCTTCCCTGCGCTCATCCGTTGCACTTCGCCGGTATGGATAATACCGTGGCCGCCGGTCGAGTCACGATGCTCCAGGGCGCCGTCGATGACGTAGGTGAGGATCTCCATGTTGGCGTGAGGATGCATCGGGAAGCCTTTGGCCGGCTGCACGACGTCGTTGTTAAAGACCCGTAGCGGCCCGAACTGGACGTGTTTCGGGTCGTAGTAGTGGTCGAACGAAAAGTGCCAGCGGGCCTTTAGCCAACCGGCATCAACTGTATGGCGGTCCTCGGACCGCACGATCTCAAGCATGATATCTTTCCTCCGATAGATAGTTGATGCGTGAAGTATCGGAAAGTTGCAAAGCCGCTAAAGGCGGTTGCCGCAGTACTTACAGTGCACCGCGTCCACGTCATGTCCTTCTTGGGCGCAGACGGGACAAAACTGGGTGGAGACCTTGCGGTGTCTGTCGGCGCGGGCGATCTCGGCGCTCACGATGCCGGTCGGCACGGCGATGATCCCGTAGCCCATCAGCATGAGCACGGCTGCGATCAGCTGACCGCCCGGAGATGTCGGGGCGATGTCGCCGAAGCCGACTGTCGTCATGGTCACGATGGCCCAGTAGATGGAGATGGGGATATTGTCGAATCCTCCCGCCTCGCCTTCGACTAGATACATGAGCGTGCCGAAGATGCCGGCGATGTTGATGACGACGATCAGAAAGACGGTGATCTTCGGACGGCTGGCGTGCAGGGCTTCCTTCAAGACGGCAGCCTCGCCCAAGTAGTTGGCCAGTTTCAGGACGCGGAAGATGCGCAGCAGACGGAGAGCTCGGATGATCTGGAACGATTGGGCGCCTTCCAAGATCAGGCTCAAGTAGGTCGGCGCAACCGAAATCAGGTCGACGACGCCGAAGAAACTGCCGGCGTACTTAAGCGGCCGAACGGTGCAGTACAGCCGCAACACGTACTCCACGGTAAAGAGGCCGGTAAAGAGCCACTCCGCCACTCGCAAAGCGAAACCATACTGCTCGCGAACGCTGGCCACGCTTTCGAGCATGACGGCCGCGACGCTCAGCAAAATGGCGGCGATGAGTGCGACGTCGAAGGCTTTGCCGGCCGTCGTATCGGCCTCGAAGATGATTTCGTGAAGCCGCAGCCGGAGGCCGGTGAGCTGCGGATCGGAGCGGGCTGCCATCGCTATGGCAGTGTCTCGCAACAGATGAAGCGGCGCCAAGCCGGCCAACGGTCAAGCTTTGGGGTGGGCCTGATCGTAGACCTGCATGAGGCGTTCTAACGACAGTTGAGTGTATTTCTGCGTCGTCGACAGACTGGCATGGCCGAGCAGTTCTTGAATCGCCCGCAGGTCGGCGCCCGCTCCGAGAAGATGGGTGGCGAACGCGTGCCGCAACGTATGCGGATGCATGCTCGGATCGCCGGTGAAGCCGACGGCGTATTTCTTGACGGTTCGGCGAAGCGAACGAACCGTTAGACGCGCGGCCTGACCGCGCCACCGGTGCAGCAGCAGGGCGTCTGTGCCGGGTTCGCCGGGCGCGATGAGTTGCTTGCGGGTTTCTAGATATCGCGTGAGCGCATCAGCGAGACCTTTGCCATAAGGAACTTGCCGCTCCTTGCGGCCCTTACCCCGCACGCGAACCCAGCGTTCGCCGCGATCGAAATCAGCGACATTGAGCCCCTCGAGCTCGGAGATGCGCAAACCACAACCGTAGAGCAATTCGAAAACAAGGCGATCTCGTAGAGCGTTGCCGGCGGCGTCAGTTTGGCTTTCCGCGTCTGCAAGCCGGTCGATCAGACGATTCGTTTCCTCGGCGGTCGGGACGCTAGGAAGGGATTTGGGAATCTTCGGCGTGGCTACAAGTTTGGCCGGATTCACCGTGACGGAGCCTTCACGAACGAGAAAGTTGAAGAAGGCGCGCAGAGACGCCAACTTGCGAGCTACGGTGCGGCTAGAGGCGCCGCCTCGAAAACGTTCGCCGACAAATGCGCGAATGGCGAGACGATCGATCTCAGGCGGTAAGGGAGGAGCTTGGCCAGGCGGCGAACAATACAGAACGAACTGGTCCAGGTCGATGGAATAGTTGCGTATGGTATGTGCCGAAGAGTTCTTGCGGCGAAGCGAAAGAATGAAGCGGTCTGCCGCCTCCTGTAGTTCGCTGCGCGGGGAGCTAGGAGGCGAGTGCGGCATCTTGAGCGAGGAACTCCTCCAGGGCGTCCAATGCGATGGCGCATTGATGGGCCCTCCGCGCTTTCTTGTCGCGGCCGAATCGCGATCCTTCTTCCGGCGGCAATCCCGGCAACAGATCAAAGGTGATGTTGGCAGGCTGATACTTCTCCGGGTTTGCGCCGGAGATGTATGCCGCGAGAGAACCGTGGGCTGTAAGCCTTGGCCAGGTGCGAGCCGGCAATCCCTGCGCCAACAAAGCGGCGTTGGTTCCGGCCATCAGACCAGTCGCCATCGCCTCGACGTAGCCTTCCACGCCCGAGATCTGGCCGGCAAAGAGCACATGGGGATGCGACCGCAGTTGCATGGTCGGTTCCAAAAGCGCCGGAGCATTGATGTAGGTGTTGCGGTGAATCTGGCCGAACCGCAGGAACTCGGCGTTCTCCAAGCCGGGAATCATCCGCAAAATTCGCTGCTGGTCTCCGTACTTCAGATGATTCTGAAAGCCCACGAGGTTGTAGGAACCAGCCCGCACATCCTCTTGCCGCAGTTGAACGGCGGCGTAGGGCCAGCGCCCGGTGCGAGGGTCGGTCAAACCCACCGGCTTCATCGGACCGAATCGCAAGGTATCGCGCCCACGCCTGGCCAACTCCTCGATCGGCAAGCAGGCCTCGAAGTAGTTCGGGTTGTCCCATTCGTGCGTGTGGTGCTGCTGAGCCTCAATCAAGGCATCGTAGAAAGCGTCGTACTCCTGTTTGTTGAATGGACAGTTCAAATAATCATCGGTGCCGTCGATCGACGCGTCCCAGCGGGAAGCGCGGAAAGCGACATTCAGGTCGATACTCTCGGCGTCCACGATCGGGCTGATGGAGTCGAAGAAGAACAACCGGTCGCTTCCCGTCAGGGACGCGATGGCCTGGGCCAAGGCATCGCTGGTGAGCGGCCCGCTGGCGACGACGACGATCTGATCGCCGTCGGCCGGCAGCGTCGTCGCCTCTTCACGGACCAACTCGATCAAAGGTTCGTCCGCGATGGCCTTGGACATGAGTTGCGCGAAGAGTTCGCGGTCGACAGTCAGCGCGTGTCCAGCGGGAACACGGCATTGCGCGGCGACGCGCATCGAAAGCGAATTCAAGCGCCGCAGTTCTTCCTTCAACAGCCATGGCGCGCTGCCTTCTTTTTCGCTCTTGAACGAGTTACTGCAGACCAACTCGCTCAACGATTCGGTTTGGTGAGCGGGCGTGTTGCGCGTCGGGCGCATCTCGAAAAGCTGCACGCGAAGACCCGCGCGAGCGATTTGCCAGGCCGCTTCGGGTCCCGCGAGGCCTCCTCCGATTACAAGAATCGGACGCGTTGGAATTCCGTTCGGCACCGCTCCATTATAGGGGCGCCGGAGCTCATGGCGAACGCAGTGCGGATGCGAAGCAAAACAATCGCGATCTCACGAAAGGCCTATAAACAGGGGCTTCTAGCGCATGTTGATGGCGCAACCGAAGAAATCGCACGAGCAAATTCCGTCTCGGAGCGGCAGGCTGGAAGCCCCTCCAGGAGGACCTTTCCACCGGCCGACGAACTGGAACCCCAATAAAAATAGGGGTCTCGTGAAATTTTTTTGTTGTCAAGAAGATCAAGCGCCCCTTATGATGGATCGAACGTCAAAACAATTTGACGAGGAAACGTTTTAAGCCAACAGTCGCTCAAGAAGCGACAACCCTGAAGAGGAGAAACATGGCCAAGAAAGCAACGAAGAAAGCAGCCCCGAAGAAGAAGGCTGCCCCGAAGAAAGCTGCGAAGAAGGCAGCTCCGAAGAAAGCCGCCAAGAAGGGCGCCAAGAAAGCCGCCAAGAAGGGCGCCAAGAAAGGCGCCAAGAAGGCAACCAAGAAGAAGGCTGCCAAGAAAACAGCCAAGAAGGCTGCCAAGAAAGCGGCTCCGAAGAAGGCTGCCAAGAAGGCAGCTCCGAGGAAGAAGGCAGCTCCTAAGAAAGTTGCCCCAGCCGCCGCCACAGGGGGGAAGTAAGAATGGCAACTAAAGCAGCCGCGGCGGCATCGAACCGCCCGATGACCCAAGCGCAGATCATTTCGGCATTGGCCGATGCATGTGATCTGAACAAGACGGTCGTCAAGGCCCTGCTTGAAGAGATGGCGAATCTCGCCGTCAAAGAAACCAAGAAGTCAGGCAAATTTGTCGTTCCTGGTTTCGGACGCATCGTCAAGTCTGATCGCAAAGCGCGCCTCGGCCGCAATCCTGCGACGGGCGAGACGATCAAGATTCCGGCTAAGAAGGTGGTCAAATTCCGCATGGCTAAGTCCATCGCGGATCAGATCGTACCGCCTAAGAAAAAGTAAGCTCGGTCTCACTAGTCAAAAGGCCCGTCTGATCAACTGATCAGGCGGGCCTTCTAGTTTCTGGGACTGCGCGACGACCTACGAAGAGGACTTAACCTCTTCGGGCTTCTCGGCAGCAGCCTTGTCCTCATCTTTCATCGATTTCTTGAACTCGCGGATTCCTTCGCCGAATCCACGGAAGATCTCAGGGATCTTACGTCCGCCAAAGATGATGACCGCGATCAGCAAGATGATCAGCAGTTCCTGCGTGCCGAGAGAGCCGAGGAACAGCAAAATCGGGACGCTTGTCAAACCTTCGATAAACATGGTGGACTCCTACCGGCTCATTCTAGAACCCCTGCAAGGGGCCGTCAACACGGAACTCAGTTGATAGGACCCCCGCCCTGGCGATCCCGCTTCTTCATGTATACCTCAAATCTGCGCCTAGAACGTCGTAACCTCCACTGTTGGTAGCTGCCCAACCAGTCCACGTTCAAGAATTTGGGGCGGTGACGCAGGTAGATCCAAGCGAAAACCATGCCGGCCAAGTGGGCTATGTGAGCGATCTGGCTTCCCGATGAACCTATCGTCGAGAGGAACGCGATCACGCCGAGGATCAACACGAAGATGCGTGCCGGGATTGGGAACAGCATCCAAAAGTAGATTGGACGATCCGGATACAGCAGCCCAAAAGCGAGGAGAATTCCGTAGACGGCGCCCGAGTTGCCGATGGTCGCCGTGCCCAACTCCCCCATGGCTATGCGGGATGCGGCATCGACCAAGCCGGCGCCGACGCCGCAGAACAGGTAGAACTGCAGGAAGCGTTTCCCTCCCCACTGCCGCTCTAGGTCCGCCCCAAACATCCAAAGCATCAGGGAGTTGAAGAGGATGTGGCTAAAGCCGAACGGGCTGTGCAGAAACAAGTAGGTTACCGGCTGCCAGACCGCCCCCAACAAGAGCCAAGAGGGGATCAAGCTCATCGCTCGAAAAAATTGGATGAGCGGCCCGATCTCAAGATGGATGGCCAAGAAATAGAGGACGAACAATACGCCGTTGGCGATCAGCAGACGCTTGATGACAGGAGGAACCAGGCCCCCAAACTGAGTTGGAGGCATGACGTTACGCCGGTAGTAAGCCATAGAGAAATAGGAGAAAACCCTTCGCCCTTAGCATAGCAGCATCTTATGTGCAGACCTGACTAGCGGGACTTATCATGAAGGAACATATGAGGCGAAGGGCGCAGCGACGGCGAGTGCGGATGCCTGGATTGTTCAGTCGTCTGCTCGGGGCCGTGTGCGGCAGAACACAGCGGCTCATCACGGCAGGCCCGTCTTTGCCGCTGGTCCTGGCGACATATCCGCGGCAGAACAGCTGGCTGGCGGCGGAGTTGAGTAACTCGTTGCGCTTTACCTTTCCGGCCCTAACCAATGAAGTCAAGCAGGGCTATCGCGATGCGCTCTCTCGCGCGCCTTCGGTCATCGTCGCCGAACTCCGGCTGGCAAACGTGTGCAGTTGCCTGGGACATCATCACCCGGAAGTGAACCACAGCCAATTGACGAAGAGTCTGCAGGCCGACACCGGAGGCGCGATCGGCGAAATTGATTTGGCAGTCGGATCGATTCGCGAATGGAACCCGTTGCCGCTGGCCGGGCTGGCGGCCGCGTGTAATGGAAGCTTGCGTGATTCGTTTGAAGAGGTCAGGTTCCGCGCGGCTCTGTTGGCGGTCTTCCTTCACGAGCTTGAGCATGTAGCCTACCCGGAGAGGCCGGAGGAAGACATTCGCCGTCGAAGCAACCGGTTCTTTGTCGATGCCGTGGGAGAACTGTTGGGAGTCCAATTCGGACTCGCGTCGGACAAGTCTCAGCACCTATTCGTCGAACAGCCTCATTTCGCCTGAACGTGATGAATCTGAGCCGACGATCTTTTGTTTCCGGCGGAATAGCCGCGATCGCCGCAGCGCGACCTCGCCGCGTGATCGGCGCCAACGAACGTATCCGCGTCGGCGTGATCGGGTCGGGATCGAATGGGGAGGACCACCTGAAGGCGCTGATTGGTCTGGCCGATCAGGACAACGTCGAGATCGCGGCAGTCAGTGACGTCTACCAACCGCGACTCGAACGAGCAGCCGCTATCGCCCTAGCGAGACCCTACAAAGATTACCGGGCGCTGCTCGAACATCGTGGTCTTGACTACGTTGTTATCTCTTCGCCGAACCATTGGCACGCGAAGATGGCGATCGACGCACTTGATGCGGGCCTCCACGTCTATTGTGAGAAGCCGCTTGCTCATACGATTCCGGAATGCCTGGCGGTACGCCGAAAGGTGAAGGAATCCAAGACTCTGCTGCAGTGCGGCGTCCAGGGAATGTCGGATGAGACGTACGAGACTGCGGCGCGGCACATAGCCGACGGGGCTATCGGCAAACCGATCGTGGCGCAAGTGGACTACTCCCGGAATTACGTCGACGACCTTTGGCTTGAAAAGCACGATGCAAGCGCCGATCCGGACTCCAATCTCGATTGGAACGCATTCCTTGGTCCCGCTCCCAAGCGGCCTTGGGATCCTGATCGGTTCTTCTCCTGGAGACGCTACTGGGACTACTCCGGCGGCATTCCTACTGATTTGTTGATCCACCGGCTGGCCCGAGTCATCAAAGCTTGCGGCCTCACCGCGCCATCCCGGGTGGTTGCCATGGGCGGCAAGTATGTATTCAAGGATTCGGCGGCCGAGATCCCGGATACGTTCAACGCGATGTTGGAGTACCCGGAAGGGATGACGGTGTTGTTGACCTCGACGATGGCCAATCGTTCGCCGGTTCGGCATACGATTCGCGGCCATCACGCCACGCTGGAGTTCACGGACGAGGGCTTTGCGATCACGCCCGAAGAAGAGTTCAGCAACCAGACCTCAAGCTTGTCTTACCGGCGCACCGGAGGCGAAAGCATCGCCTTGCACCATCACAACCTGCACGACGCGATCCGGAATGGAGCGCCTCTTAAGTGCGATATCGACTTGGGGTTCAACAGTTCGCTTGCCTGCTTGATCGCCGTCGAGTCGTTCAGAACACGAAAGTACCTCGCTTGGGATCCGGTCGCCGAGCGAGTCGTCGAAGCGGCCTAGTTGCGGGACTACAATTTCGTCATGCGACGGCCGATGTGTAGTTAGGGCTACACGTGCCCTGTCTACAGTTGCCCCTCCGAATATTGGTCTATTCGCCGGATGTTGAAGTCGGGCAACTGCTTGCCGCGGCGTTGCGGGCTGAATCTCCTCGACTTGAGATCCAACTTAGCGAACGCTACCCCACCGAGCGGGAGATCGAGATGTCAGACCAACGCGGCCTCGGCGCTGTCGTAGTCGGTTTAACGCCGGGGCCCGCCGGATTGCAGGCGATCAGGAGCATCAGGAGCATGGCCCCGGAGATTCCGACGGTTGCCGTGAGCCGCGTTGAGTCGTCTAACGATCTGCTCGATGCGATGCGTGCTGGGGCCACGGACTATCTCTGGCCTCCGTTTGACCGCCTGCGTTTGGCTAACTTGCTAAGCGCGCTTCCCAACCGGGGCGGACGAGCCAAGGCAAATCGTTTGATCTGTTTCGCTCCCTGCCAGGCGACCGACGGAGCATCGACGACGGCGCTTCACGTGGCCCATGCAACGTCGAAGATTGCAGGAATTAGACCGCTCCTCCTCGACTGCGATATTCATTCCAGCACTCTCCTGTTCCGCCTGGGCGCAAAGTTCGACTTTCACCTGGGAGATGCGTTGGAGCGCCTTGCTGATCTGGACGACATTTGGGACCGCGTCGCGGCGGAATGGCGTGGGTTCCGCATACTCGCCTGTCCGGCGGAGGGCACTCCGCCAACGGAAATCCTTCGACGCCGCCTACCGGAGGTTGCCGCATCAGCGATGACGGCGCATGAAGCGGTCATCGCCGACCTGCCCTCGTCTTTTTCACCCACGATTGCCGAAACTGCGCGTTTGGCCGAGCTACTTTACCTCGTCTGCACCCCGCAGTTGGTCTCAATCCACCTGGCTCGCCGCCGGTTGGATGAGATGAAAACTCTTGGCGTTGATTTGGCCGGCATTCGACTAATCGTCAATCGATCAGACTCCAAGAACGCGGTTTCCAAGTCAACGATCGAGGACGCTCTAGGAATGGCAGTAGACTTCTCACTGCCCAATGATTTCGCAGCGGTCAATCAAGCAGCAGTTCGCGGCGGACTGGTGGCCAGCGAGTCGCGGCTCTCGGAGAGCCTGGACGCGCTCACCCGTCACATCTTCGGTGTCGGAGCCGATCAAGAGCAGAAAGCCGGTTCGTGGAAGCGTTTTCTCATCGGCTAATTTGGGCGGCGGAAGACGTCGATCTGGATACCGCCCCGTATCCACCGTCCAGGCTGTGCTAACCCTTGGAAGGCCTCATGTTGCGTATCGAGCACGTTCGTCGCCTGTATGAACGGCCTCCAGAAACCGCCGCTGCGGCCAATTGACACATCCCATAGCGCCCTGGCGGCCTGCCAGCTTCGGTTGTAGGCTCCCAGGCGAGTCTTGAATAGCAAGGGTCCAACGGCGCCCTGCAGGCCAATGTTGCCCTGGTTGGACGGGAAGTTAAACACATAGCGTGATACCCCGCCGACCGGCAGGGATTGAGATGCCTGGAGAGCCGTGTAATTGCCCCAAACTTGCAGGGCGTTGCGGAACGTGTGCCGTACCTCGAACTCCGCTCCCGTGAAGTTTATCTTCTGGGTGTTGCGCGCCTGAAAAACAGCGGAACCTTCATCCTTCACCCAGTCGATGGAGTTATTCTCGCGGCGTTGAAACCACACGGCGGATACCTTCGTTCCAGACGATGAGAACCAATCCGCTCCTGCCTCGTAGTTCCAAACGGTCTCCGGCACCAGGCTCGAATTGCCGACGTTGCCGGGATCGCGGTGATAGAGGTCCGTATAGGTCGGGATGCGAAACGCTGAAGTGGCGAGGGCGCGGATTTTTAGGCCGCCGCCGATCCAATAGCCCGCGGAAAAGGTAGGGTTCGTACGCACGCGCCACTTGTCCCAGGCCTCTTCCCTAACTCCAGCCGACAACGTCAGCCGTTCCGTGGGACGCAGGTCGAACATCACGAAGATCGATGCCCGCTCACGGCGCCGCTGACCGGCGACGGTACTATCAATCCCATCGGAAATGACCTGAGCGCCGCCGGACCAGCGCACTTTCGACCCGGCCACGCCCGCCACGGTGTAGGAGCCTTGATAGACGTTAGTCTGGTGCAGGTTCTGGTTGTCTTCGGGCCGGAATTGGATTCCGCCAAACACGCAACCTTGTTTGCACAGGATGAAGTTGTCGTTGTGCCGGCGGAAGGCGAAGTTGAATCGATGATTCAGGCGGTCTAAGTTGCGGCCCACAGTTTGGGTAGCCGAAAACAGCTTTGTCCCGGTTTCTTCCCACGAGTTAAAGGGGCCGTAGAAGCCGTTCGCTCCGAAGGGGCGGTCGTTGTACGCCGCCAGGATGCTCGTGGACCCCGCTGACGTGTCCAAGAACGACTCGCTCGAGAGCGCGACGTTGCGGAAGTTTCTTCCGGCCATGAAGCCGGTGGAGAAATCACGTGCGACTGCCAGCGATTGGCTCCAGATCCCCCGGCGAAAGCCGCCTGACGCCGCGAGCCGGTTCCAGCCGTGTTCCCCGATGCCGCTCATCAGCTGCAACTCTTTGGCCTCCGGCTTTTTGGTGACGAAGTTGACCGTTCCGCCGACCGCATCGGATCCGTACAGCGTTGCGCCGGCGCCAGCCAGCACTTCCACTTGCTGCACGGTCTCAAAGGGCAGAGGCAGGTCAAGCGTATGATGACCCGTCTGTGAATCGCTTACGCGAACGCCGTTGATCATCACCAGCACCTGATCGAACGTCGAGCCCCGAATCGAAAGATCTGCCTGAGCTCCGTCCGGACCTCTCTCGCGCACGTGAACCGATGAATCTTGCTTCAATAGGTCGGCGAAAGACCAGGCGGGCGCCTTCGGCTCGACGGCCGAAATTACCCGCAGGCTACGGTCTAAGTCAGCAAGTTCGGTCGGACGTACAGCGCCGGTGACGACAACGGGAGTTTCGGCGTGTTGGCGAATCCGAAGTTCGACCACCTGAGGTGATTCGCCGACCGCTAGATCCTCCACCGCCGTTGCGAATCCTGGCGCTTGTACACGAACCGGTCCGCTCGGAAGACCGTCTTGACAGAATTCGGCAATGCCCGCGGCGTTCGTCTCAGCCATGGACTGGCCGATCGAGGCCGTTGCCGCGGCTACAGGCAAGCCCTGCGGGTCTATCGCGCGAATCTGGACGCAATCAGCGCCGAGGCTAAGCGAACCGCACATAATCAGGGCGATGATTCGAATCACTTGCATTGGCAAGCCCCAATTCTATCGAATGAGCGAACGTAAGCCAGGGGTATGACTAGGGCGTTTCGCCTATTGCCGAAGTACCTATGCCGCTTCCATCATGTAGAGCATGGGAGCGAACGGCAGTCTCTTCGGCAGCTCTTGGTCCGAACTTACGGGCTGGTTGCGAGGTAAACCCAAGGAAGAGGACCGGCGTTCTGAGAATCGTCTCCCGGTCCATGACCAGGCGCGTCTAGCTTGGCAATCGGCGACCGGTGCGGAAGAGACGGTCGTCACCAACCTCATCGACATATCTACATTGGGCTTCAAGGTCAGATGCCCTCACAAGATTGAGGTCGGGACGCCGGTGCGATTGACCGATTCCCACGGTAAGACCGCCGAAGGCACAATTGTCCATTGCGAGCGGGATGAGGACGGCTTTCTGCTTGGAGCCCAGGCGGAATGGGAAACCCCGGAGGCAAAATCAGAAGCTACGCGACGGCTTGCCGCGCAACAGGGGCGCTGACTACTTCGCCAGTTCCGTCAGCTTTTCTTCGAGTCTTTCGATCTCCGCTGCGTCCTGGTCCGCTTTGGGCGTACGCCGCCATTCCTCCAGGCTCTGACGCCAGTGTTCCGCCGCCTTCTGAACGTCGCCCAGCTTCTGGTAAACGTCTCCTAGATGGGTGAGGACAACGGGATCCCGCCCGTATCGCTCAAGTGAACGGAGCAAATGCCGCTCGGCAAGATCGAACTTTTCTTGCCGATAGTAGACCCAGCCAAGACTGTCCAGGTATGCGCCGTTCTCCGGCTCCAAATCAAGCGCCCGCTGGATCATGTCGTGGGCTTCATCCAACTTGATCCCCTGATCGGCAAGCATATATCCCAGGTAATTGAGAGCGCCCGCGTTGTCCGGATCCAACTCCAACAGTTGCCGGAAAACTGCTTCGGATTCCGCGAACTTTTTGAATCGCTCAAGGACGGAAGCCTTCGAAAACAAGATGGGAATCTTCTGATCAGGGGCAAGCTTCTCCGCTTGCTCGATCGCCGCGAGGGATTTTTCGAGGTCCTTTCCCTTTTCCCACAACTGGGCCAGCGACAAATAAAGATCAGCGTCAGACTCGTCGCCGGACATCAATCCTTCGACGATCGCCGCAGCTTCGGCGGCTTGACCGGTCTCTGCAAGGATCGTCGCCCGTTGCATCTTCAGAGCATCGTTCTCGGGGTACTCGCGGACGGCGCGTGTCGCTTCCTCCAGAGCCTGCGCGGAATTCTTTTCGGCACGGAACGTGTCGATCGTCAAGGCGCGGCTCTGCGGGGCGAAACTTGGGTCCAGTACGGCCATCTCCGAGTAGATGCCGCGGGCCGCCTCGAAGTCTTCCCTCTGTCTCTCGACCGAAGCGAGGTGACCCATAAACCTGATCCTGTTAGCGACGTCGGCAGGGTCGTAGCTCTCTTGTTTGGTGTCCTCCAAGATTTGCCTCACGCCTTCAGCGGCCTCGTCGAAACGCAACTCAGCCTCCAGAAGGAGGACGACGTTGAATTTGACATCGAGGTTTTCCGGATCGAGCCGCTGCGCCTCTTGGATGTGCGTCCAGGCCTGCTCGAAGCGGCGATCCTCCATGTCGATCTGCGCCAGCCGCAATTGGTGAACCGCGTTGCGCGGCTGGATCTCGGCTAGACGCTCGTACTGTTCGCGGGCCTTCGGATAGTCTCCCGCACGCAGGAGGCTGTCGGCGTACATTCCGCGATACGCGATCTGATTGCCGCCATTCGACCCGGCGTCTTCCATCAGCTGCCGATAGATCTCCGCGGCGTCCGCGAATCGGCGAACTTCTTCATAGGCTCGGGCGAGCGGTTCCAAGTAGCGACGATTCCCGCCTTCGGACTGAACCACCTGCTCCAGAGCCTCAATCGCCTTTTCCGTCTCGCCCGAGGCTACGTAGATCCGCGCCAATCCGGCAAGTGCCGGCGAATCAGCGGGCGCAAGCTCCAATGCACGGAGGAAATGCTTTTCCGCCGCCTCGGCATCGCCCATGTCCAGCTTCAGGCCGCCAATGGCTTGGAGGGTCTCCAAGTCGTCCGGCTCAATAGCTAACGCCTTCTCAAACTCAGCGATCGCGTTGGCGGCGGATTCGCGGTTGAAGCCGCCGCGGCGATCATACGCGAAGCCCTGGTAGATCTGCCCTAACAGCCGCCGCACTTCCGCATCCTGGGGACTGCGAGCGGCTACTTCATTGGCTAGTTTGACTGCGTCCTCTACCCGATTCGCACTGGCATAGAGCTGGATCAATTCTTGAGGAATGTAGTTGGAAGTGGGATCGGCGGCCATCGCCGCCTGGTATTCCGTGATCGCCTGATCCACGTATTCTTGACGGGCGTATTGCATCGCCAAACGGTGATACAGGTGACCAACGGAGAAGCGGTAATAGGCTTCCTCCTTGTCAATCGGCGGAGCCTCAGCGGTCTGCTGCGCGAACACTGGAGTAGTCGAGAGGATGAAAACTGCGCAGGCTACCGCGAACTTCGAAAAGGTTAATGACTTGGGTACTCGCTCCACAGACTTCTCCCGCCGCAGCAATTTGGTTACCGATTCAGCTGCCGTCAGTATAGCTTCGCCGAAAAAGGAGTGTCTGTAAAGCGCCGGAACCCTTTAGTACACAGCAGGTTGCCCATCGGGCTGCCGCTTCCAGCGCCGATGAATCCAGAGCCACTGGCCCGGCCTTTCCCGAATCGCCTGTTCAATTGCTGTTTGGCAACGCTGGGTATTCTCAAGCAGATCAGCTTCACGGTCCGATGAGTCGGCCAGTTGGATCGCTGGGTAGAACTTTAAGACGTATCGCTGGTCGGCGTCGTCCCATACGGCAAAGCCCGGCACGATTGCGGCGCCCGTGCGCGCGGCGATTTGCGCTACGCCCTTGGTAGCGCTGGCCTTATGCCCAAAAAAATCGATGAAAACACCATCCGAACCGCCCGCGTTTTGATCGGCTAGGATGCCCACCGCCCCGTTGTTGCGTAGCACGGCCAACACTTCTCGTGCCGAGTCCTTCTTGCGAATCGTCCGATTCCCGAACAGCCGCCGACGGGCGTCAATCAGTCGATCCAAGAATGGGTTATCAAGGGGCCTGACCATCAGCCACATCGGATGGCCATAGAGTGCGTGAGCGGCAGCACTGAGTTCCCACGCGCCCAGATGAGCGGTAAGGAAAATCACACCGCGTCCTCGGGCTAACGCGTTCTCGTAGTGTTCGAAGCCGTCGTAATGTATCCAGCGTCCGACATTCAGCGGCGTTAGCCGGGGCAATCGGGCGATGGCCAACAGGTTCCTGCCAAGGTTCCGATAACATTCGCGAAGGATGCGAGCGCGTTTTTCGGGTTCCCAGCCCGGAAACGCCATAGCGATGTTCGTTTGAGCCGTCCGGCGCCAGCGAGGAGTCAACGCGCGTCCCAGGTCAGCGATAGCGTCGGCAATTCCCTTTGCCATCGGCAACGGAGCCCAGCGCAAAACCTGGAGGATGAGCCAAGCCGGAGCGAACTCCGCCGCGTTACGCAATGTGCTGCGACGAGCCACCGTTGCACCAAAGATACCGAACCAGCGAGGGGATTATCTTCGCCGGGCGTTCCCCTCGCGGTTGGAGTGCCCCATGAGTACGCAAAAGCGGGTATTATCGGAAGGGACAGTTCACTTCCTCCGCCAGGTTTTTGAGGGCCCGTCAGGGCTCTTTTTCACGGCACATCAACAGTTTCTTGGGGAAGAACAGAGGATTCTTATGGCCAATATTGCGGTGTTGGGCGCCCAGTGGGGCGACGAAGGAAAGGGTAAGATCGTCGATCTGATCGCGGATCGTTTTGACATCGTCGCACGCTCGACTGGAGGGCACAACGCCGGACATACCGTCAAAGTCGGCAACCAGAAGTTCATCTTGTCGTTGATTCCGACAGGCATCTTGCGCGGCAAGAAAGGCATCATCGGCAATGGCCTGGTGGTGGACCCAGCCGCGCTGCTCAGAGAGATCAAGACGCTGGAAGGCCTCGGACTCACCGTCAAGGGCAATCTTTTTATCAGCCACCGCGCACACGTCATCTTCCCCTACCACCGCATGATGGAACGAGCCTCGGAAGATACGCCGGGCAAGGTTAAGATCGGAACGACGTCGCGCGGCATAGGCCCATGCTACGAAGACAAGATCGGCCGTAGAGGTATTCGATTCGCCGAACTGCTCGACACCGCGAGTTTCCCCGAGCGTTTCCGCGCCGCCGCCGAAGAGAAGAACATCATCGCGACCGCGCTGAAGATTCACGAGCCCTGGGATATTGAGGCGATCCTGAAGGAGTATCAAGATTACGCCGAACAGCTCCGTCCCTATGTCACGGACACGATCTACTTGGTCAATCAACTGATCCGCGGCGGCGAGAAGGTTCTCTTTGAGGGCGCTCAGGGAACGATGTTGGACATCGACCACGGCACCTATCCGTACCTGACGTCCTCGAACGCGACCGTTGGCGGCGTTTGCACGGGATTGGGCGTTTCGCCCATGCTCATCGACGGCGTTGTCGGTATAGCGAAGGCGTACGCAACGCGAGTCGGCGGAGGACCCTTCGCAACCGAGCTTTTGGGGGATGCGGGCGACGCCCTGCGCAAGGCCGGCAACGAGTTTGGAACGGTCACGGGGCGTCCGCGCCGCTGCGGCTGGTTCGACCTGCCGCTAATGAACTACGCCCACCGCGTCAACCACCTGACGACGCTGGTCATTACCAAGTTGGATGTACTCGACTACCTCGAAACGATTCCCGTTTGCGTCGCTTACAAGCACAAGGGCCAGAAGTTGGATTTCATGCCGCCGTTGGCGGAAGTCTACGAAGCCGTTGAACCGGTATACGAGGAACGGCCCGGATGGAAC
>CAMPKL010000007.1 GCA_946887065.1 uncultured Bryobacterales bacterium | reverse complement strand
GGGATCGGAGCAGGGACGTGCTGCGCCGGACGACCGAATATCTCGACTACTGCTACGACCCGCGAGGCTCCGAACGCGTGGGACCGTTGCCTCCGCTGTCGCCGCAGGTTGCGGCTGTTTTTGCGGCGGCCCGCGCCGAACTGGCCCAAACAAGGCGGCCCTCCGACTACGGCGAATCCATCGAGCGCAACATGAGCGTCGCCGCCGATCTTTGGGCGATGCGCTCGACGATTTGCACCAATGTATGGAATGAGGACGACGCGTTGGGGCGCGTCTTGCAGGGAGTGGCGCGTTGAACTGGGAACCGTTAGCGGCCGCCGCACGAAGCCACGGCCAACGTCTGTTGCAACTCGGCAATCGGGCGCCGGTGATGGGCGAGACCCAGCGATTTTTGTTGCTCTCGATCATCATTGGAATCTTCTCCGGCCTCACGGTGGTCTGCTTCCACATCTCTATTGAATTCTTCAGTTGGGCCACTGTCGGAGGGCTTGGCAACCGGACCTGGTGGGCGTTGGCGCTTTGGCCGGCCGTCGGCGGCGGAGTCGCTTACTTCTTGGCGGTGCGCTATTTTCCGGCGGCGCGCGGAAGCGGAGTGAATTCGACAAAGGCCGCGCTCTATATCTCGGATGGGTACGTCCCGTTCAGCAGCGTTGTGGGCAAATATGTGTCGAGCACTGTCTCGATCGGTACCGGGAATCCAATGGGCCCGGAAGACCCCGCATTGCTGATGGGCTCGGGAATCGCCAGCTTCTTGGGGCGCACTTTCCGCTTAACCAGGGACAACATGCGCATGATCGCGCCGATCGGCGCGGCGGCGGGAATCGGCGCGGCGTTCAATACGCCGATAACCGCCGTGCTCTTCGTGATGGAAGAAGTCGTGTCGTCGTGGAATGCGGGCGTGCTCGGCTCCATCGTGCTGTCCGCCGTTTCGGCCGTTGTCGTCAGCCGCTGGTACTTGGGCGACGACCCGCTTTACGCCGTGCCCCAGTTCACGCTGACGAATTACACGGAACTGATTGTCTACGCGCTGATGGGCATCATCAGCGGCTACCTGGCTGCCTGGTTTACAGAGTTCTCGGCGTTCGTTCGCCAGCGGGTCCGCACCACAAAACACATCCACGCCTACTTATTGCCCGTGCTGGCCGGCCTGCTCGTGGGGGTCATCGGCATTCGCGTGCCGGAGGTCTTTGGCGCGGGCTATGGAGCCATCGACAGCGCTTTGCACGACCGTTATCTATGGCAGCTCTCGCTGCCGTTGGCGGCGTTGAAGAAGCGGACCACCTCGCTCTGCTGCGCCGTCGGCACGCCCGGAGGCATGTTCGCGCCGACGCTGTTCATCGGCGCAATGATCGGCGGCGGCGTCGGCGGCCTGGCGCATGAGTACTGGCCTTTCCCCACCAGCACGACCGGCGCCTACGTCTTGGTCGGCATCGGGACTTTCTTTGCAGGATTGTTTCGTGCGCCGATGAGTTCCATCTTCATGGTGTTCGAGATCAGCCGCAGCTATGTCATCATCCTGCCGGTGATGGTCGCCAATGTCATCGCCATGCTGATTTCGCGAAAGCTTCAGCACGACTCGCTGCTGCAGATGGCGGCGCTGCAAGACGGGCTCAACCTGCCGTCGGCGGAAGAGCAACGAGAGTCCTCGCCGCTCAGCGTCGAGGATGCGATGCAGGCCGGCTCCGGGCGTGTCTTTCCGTCACAAACCCCTGTCAAGACAGCCCTTCACCGCATGCGTGAGCAGGAGTTGACGACCGCCTTGATCGCCGTGCACGGCAAGGGTTGGTCATGGGTGGAACTGGACGATGTATCCAAGGCGATCGAGAAAGGCCAGAGCGAGGAAACGGTCTGGAAGGCCCTGAGCGTGCGCGCGGTGGTGCGGCTTTATCCCGATCTTTCTCTCGATTCGGCGATGCGGGTCCTAGCGACGTATCCGATCTTGCCGGTGTCGAGCCGCGCCAATCCTAACCTGCTGCTCGGTACGCTCACGTTGGAGGACGTGCACAAAGCTTACGGGATCCCCAACTAGCTTCTACCCGCGCCGGGCGGCGTCAACAGCGCTGCGAATGGCCGTCAGCAACGCTTCGTCCTGGAACGGTTTGATCAGATAATCTTCTACGCCGATTTCTTTGGCGCGGTCGCGATGCTTCCTGCCTGCCCGTGAGGTAAGCATCAGAATCGGAATTGGAGCGAACATCCCGGATTTGAGATTGGCCGCGAGTTCGTAGCCGTCCATGCGGGGCATCTCGACATCGCATAGGATCGCGTCGGGAGGCGCCGGCATCTCCTTCAGCGCTTCGAGGGCTTCGATGCCGTCCCTGGCGGCCACGGTGATCCAATCGGCGGATTCCAGCAGTCTCGTCACCACTTTGCGCACGCTGAGCGAGTCGTCCACGATGAGGATCTTGAGCTGCTGGTCATTGATCTCGTCGCGCGCCTCCACTTGGTCGCGCCGGAACTCGGCCGGCGGTGCGTCGACAAGCTGGCTTGGGTTGAGGATCAGCACGACGGAGCCGTCCCCGGCGATGGTCGCGGCGCTGATGCCGTGGACGCGCCGCAGCAGGCCCCCCATGTTCTTGACTACAACTTCGGCGGCTTCCAGGATGCGGTCGGACAAAAGCACGAAAGACCGCTTGCCCGCGTCGATGACCATTGCCGCTAGACGATCGGGTTCGGGGTCCGCTTCGCCCGGCAGGTTCAGCGCCTCCGCTAAACGTACCGCCTTATAGCGCTTGCCTTCGAAGTCGACGTATTCGCCTTGAGGCGAATTGCCGATATCCCTGGGATGCAGCTTGATGACCTGACGCACGCTGTGCATCGGAGCGGCGAAAACCTGAGAGTTCGCCTGGACCATAAGCACGCGCGCGACGGCGAGACTCGTGGGCAAACCAATCAAGAAACTGCTGCCGGTTCCTCGCTCGGATCGAATGCCGATCGAGCCGTTGAGCGATTCGATCGCCGAGCGGACGACGTCCATGCCCACGCCTCGTCCGGAAACTTCACTCACTTTGGCGGCCGTACTAAAACCCGCGTGGAAGATGAGTTCGTACGTGTCGTCTTGAGTCAGTTGTCCGGCCGCCCGCTGCGAGTGGATGCCGCGTTCAACCGCCTTGTTGCGCAGGGCTTCCAAGTCGAGCCCGCCGCCGTCGTCGCGAACTTCAATCGCGGCTCGAGCGCCTTCCAGGTAAGCGCGCAGCGTCACCACGCCCTCTTCCGGCTTGCCCAACGCTACACGTTTGCTCGGCGGTTCAATGCCGTGATCGACGGCGTTGCGCAGTAAATGCTCCAACGGCCCGGTGATCTCTTCAAGCACGCTCTTGTCCAGTTCGACTTCGCTGCCGATCACTTCCAGGCGCACCTTCTTATTGCAGGCCTGGGCGGCGACTCGTACAGTACGGTGCAAGCGATTTTCCAGCGACGACATCGGCGCCATGCGCAAGCGCATGAGTCCGTCTTGGACCTCGCCGGTGAGCCGGCTGAGTCGAACCAACGAGTTCTGAAACTCTCCGGCCACGCCGTGCAGTTGCGCCCCGGCGGCCGAAATGTCGGCGGCGGCCTCATTGAGGTCGCGAGACAGCAAGTGGAACTCGCTGTATCGATCGAACTCAAGCGAGTCGAATGAGCCGGCCGAGGCGCCTCCGGCATAAGCCAACGGAGAGCCCACCGAATCCCCGCCTTCCGCCATCGCCTTGACGGCGTAGTCGGCTTCCAATTTCGCCGTGAGTTGCGTGATCCGTTCCCCGCTCAGTTTCAACTCGCCGCTCTCGCGCGTGAAACGGCGGCAGTGTTGCTCAAAGTTGGAGCGGCTGACGATCAGCTCGCTGACCAAGCGAACCAACTCTTCCACCCGCTCCAACGGGACGCGGGCGTACTGGCCGCTCGGCGACTTGCCCGCGGCGAATGACTTCGGCGGCGCCGCTGGTTCCGGCTGCGGCGCGGCGTCTTCGTCAATAGCGGCAGGCTCTTGCTCGGGGCTAGCCCCGTCGAACGAGGGCTCTTCCAGTATCAGATCGCCTGACCGCAGCGTTTGCAGGAACCCATCGTAAAGAGCGGACAGTTCCAGAGCGCGTTGGCGGCCCTGCGCGTCGGCGCCTTTCGCTTCGGTGACGGTTTGGATCAGATCGGCGCTTTCTTGAATCAGATCGAGAACCGCGCTCTCCAGCGCCGCGCCGCTATCGTATAACACGTCGAGCAGATCTTCGGAGCGATGCGCTACGCGTTGCGCCGAACGCAATCCGACCATGCCGGCCGCGCCCTTGATTGTATGCATCGACCGCCGAACTTCCTGCAAGACTTCCGAGGCGTCGGGCGTAGCGCGCAGTGTTCGCAGGTTCTTGGCGATGAGCCCCAGATGCTCCTCCGCCTCCTCCTGAAAGACTTCAAGCAACTCGCCGTCGGCGGCGTGATCCTGCTCCAGATCAACGGTCGCCTCGGCCGCGGCTGTTTTCTCGGCGAACGCCGGCGCATCGTCGGCGAATAGATCCATCTCGCCCGGCACGGCCATCGACGCATCGACGGATGCCTGCGATCCATTGAGCAACGCGGCGTACTCCGCGTCGAGCGTGAGTACCGCGGCCCGAGTCTCGTCGTTCGCGCGGCCGGCTTCCGAAATATCCTGAATCACGTCAGCTGTACGCTGGATCAGGTCGAGAATATCCACCGTCGGATTCGTCTCGGACTCATATAGGCGATCCAGCAGATCCTCGGAACGGTGCGCCACACGCTGCGCTGAGCGCAATCCCACCATTCCGGCTGCACCCTTGATGGTATGCATCGAGCGCCGGATCTCCTGTAGAACCTCCCGGTCGCCCGGCTCGGTCCGTAACGCGCGCAGGTTGGCGGCCAGCATGCCGAGATGTTCGGCGGCCTCTTCCTGGAAGACTTCCAACAACTCGCCGCCGGCGGGAACATCTTCTTCCAGCTTGGCGCTTGCCGCCGGTTCAGCCGCAAGAACCATCGCCTCGGGAGCTGCGGGTTCTGCAGGCGGCGTCGCGGTCGCGCCGGCCGCCATCAAGTCGTACTGTGCGCAAATCTCGATGACCGAGCCGCGCACGGCGTCGTCGGCGCCTTGGGAGCTTGTAATGTCGTGTATTAAGTCAGCTGTTGCTTGCAGCAGCGGAATGATCGCCGGGTCGGGCCTTGCGTTGCTTTCGGATAGCCGATCGAGAAGGTCTTCGGAGCGATGAGCGAGTCGTTGCGCGGTCCGCAGACCCACCATTCCCGCGGCGCCTTTGATGGTGTGCATCGAACGGCGCACGTTCTGCAAAGCTTCGGCGTCGCCTTCGTCCTCGCTGAGCTTGCGCAGACTCGCCGCGATCACGTCGAGGTGCTCCTCGGCTTCTTCCTGAAACACCTCCATCAACTCGCCGTCGGCCTTTTCATCGAGCGGAAGTTCGTCGGCGCCGGCCGCAGCGGATAACGCTTCAAGGACTTCGGGCTCATCGACGTCGAACAGCTCGAACCGCCGCTCGTCATATTCCGCGTCGATGAAGCCTGGAAGCGGGGCCTCGAGCGATAACTCGCCATCCAGCTCTTCGAGTTCAAAGCGCGGAGGCTCAGGCCCTTCAGTGGCCGCTAACTCGGCTTCAAGCAGGTCCAGGGTGGATTGCAACTCTTGAGCCGCCTCGGCGGTCATTGATTGCGAACCAGAGACGACCTCATCGAGAAAGTGTCCCATCGCGGAGCCTGTATCGCTCCAGTTGGCCAACCCCAGCAACGAGGCGGCGCCGGAGAGACCTTGCACCAGTCGATGCGCCTTCTGCAGCGCATCCCGCCGCTCCGGATCTTCCGCCAAGCGTCCTAGGTGCCGCTTCAGCTCGGGCAAGGCCCCGCGCACTTCCTGCTGGAAGGTGCGAAGGACTTGTTGATCAATGTTTTGGGGCATCGAACCGCGCCTGGAACGTCAGCATCAGCTAATGCTGATGGTGATAATGCACCCTCGTCGGAATCTTGAATCGTGAAACGGAATTGCGCAGTTCGTCCGCAAGGGCGGTGAGATTGCGAATCGCCATAGCTCCTTCCCTGGCGCCGTGCGCTGTCTCGCGTTGCACAGACGAGATGCCGCTCATGGCTTGCGCGACGGACTCGGAACTGCGTGCTTGGCGCTCCGATGCGTCGGCAATAGCCTCGATTAGTTCAGAAAGACTTCGCGATACCGTCTCGATCTCGACTAAGCTCTTGCCCGCTTCGTTCGTCAGAGCCGATCCATCGACGACCTCCTTGGTGGTGTCCTCCATCGAAGCCACTGCCGCGGTCGTGTCCTCTTGAATCGCTTGAATCAAGGCGCTGATGCGATTGGTCGCTTCGGTGGCCTGCTCCGCCAGACCCTCGACTTCGGTCGCAACAACGGCAAAGCCGCGTCCCGCCTCCCCAGCCATCGATGCTTGGATCGAGGCGTTCATGGCCAGCATACTGGTGCGGTCCGCCAACTCCCCGATAACTTGGGAAATCTCGCCGATCTCTTGGGAGCTTTCGCCAAGCCGTTTGATGCGCTTGGAGGTTTCCTGTACTTGGTTACGGATGGATTCCATGCCGGCAATGCTCTTCGCCACCACGTGTGCGCCCCGCTGCGAATTCTCAAGTGCTGCCGCCGACACGCGAGCGGCCTTCTCCGCGCTTTCCGACACCTGCTGAATGGCCGAAGCCATCGACTCGACAGCCATGCTCGCTGATATCACGTCGCTCGACTGCTTCTCCGACCCTTCCGCCAACGTCTCTGTCGTCTGCGAGATGTGGTTCGCGGCGGCGGACACTTGCAGCGTCGTGTTCTGTACTTGGGCGATCAGCGTACGCAGTTCGCCAATCATGTAGTTAAACGAATCTGCGATGGCGCCGGTAATTTCCGCGGTCACCTCGGCTTCCAGCGTGAGGTCTCCCTCGGCCACCCCGGCAATTTCATCAAGCAGCTTGTGAATGCTCTGCTGGATACGGTCCCGTTCCTCGGAGGACTGTACTAAGTTCAACGTGTTGTCGAGTACGCTATTGAGCGCCTGCGTCATCTGTCCTAATTCGTCGCCGCTACGCACGGTGGCCCGCGCCGTCAGGTCGCCCACGCCGATACGCCCGAACAGGGCATTGATTTCATCGATTTGCGATGTGATGGTCCGGTTCAGGAAGAGAATCAACACGACCGTGAAAGCCAGAATGAAGATCGCCGCCGAGAGCTGCAAATATTTTTCTCCTGTGAGTCGCGTAATGCGCGAGTCCAAGAGGATGTCCAACTCTTTCAGTGATGCGTCGTACGACGTGACGAGCGCAGCGATGGCTTTCTCAGCCGATTCGTTGAGGTCCGTCGTATGTTCGTCTCCGCGTTGCCGCTCACGCAGTAAGATCCGTGAGGCGGCTTGAGCGTAGTCCCGTGCCGCCTCAATCGATTCAGTGAGTCTCGGCGCCGCTTCATCCTCCATGTAAGGATTCACCTCGACTGCCGCTTTCATACCGCGTTCCATCTCGCCGATGTCCGTCTCGATCTGTCCGATTAACCTGTTCAGCGTCTGGCGCGCGTCCAAGTCGGCGTCCATTGAAGGCTCTGCCGAATTGGTCTTGTGCATAGCTTCAGCCAAATTGGTGCGGCGAGCCAGGACGTCTTGTCCGACGATGCGCACCACGTCAACCGTGTCGATCGCCTGGGGCAAACGCGACAGAACCGTATCCATCAAGAAGTGCGTGTCCAACTCAGGATCGAGCACGAGGCCGGCCTGGTCCCCGATCGTTCGAATCAGAGTCGAGAGTTCGCCGATCAGGCGGCTGTGGCGTTGGAAGCTTTCAATCGGCGTCAAGGCGTCAACCGTCGTCTCCAGATCGCGCCAGTCTTCCTTGAAGCGTTCCCAGTGAACGGTTGTGCCGAACTCAGCGCCATAAGTCCGCTCGACTGACTCCACGCGAGGCATCACGGCATCGATTTCAGGCTGCAGAAGGAGCATTTCAGCCTGGCCATCGGAGTCGCCGGACAGATAAGCGTTGGCTGCGGCACGGTGCTTCGGGAGCAACTCGACGAGCGTGCGGAGCGGCTTAAGGTATTCAACGCCCTGGATCTCACGTTGCGCAGCTTCAATCTGTACGTTGCGCGCATCGATGAAAAGCCAGACCAGACAGGCTACGGGCAGCGCCATGACCAAGACGACCAGCGCTAGCTTCTGGCCAATCTTTAGGTCTCGCAGAAAACTCATTGATAGTGCTCCTGTGGACCGGTCGCTGCCGGTCCCTCCCCACGCTTTCTCATCTGCCGCTTAGCCTCTTGATCTGCGGACAGTCGAAAAAACGATCCACGTCGAATACCCGAACCTCGCCGTCCTTGTCGTCGAACGCCTGCGCAGCAACCGAAGTATCCACATCGCCCTGGTTCCTAATTGCTCGCAGTGCGGCGGGCGTTACCGAGCGCATCCCCTGCAGCGAATCCACGATCAAGCCGGTTCTCATTTCTCCGTCCGCGCTCCGCACGGTCAAGAGTCGAACCGCATCGTTGCGCACGACTCGCGGAATTCCCAAAAGCGCCCTCAGATCGAGGACAGACAAGATGTCTCCGCGAACATTGGTGACTCCCAGAACGAAGTTGGGGGTGTTTGGAACGACCGCGCAGATCGGCGGCTTGTCCAGTTCAACCACTTTGCCGACCGGCACCGCGTAGCGTTGTTCGCCCAACCGAAACACGATGTGGTCGATCGCCTCACCGGAGACCCTGGGCTGCGGGACGGCTTTGCTTCTGCTGTATCCGTTCACTGCAGATGCTCCTCCACAACACGAAGCAAGTCGTCCGTGTTGAACGGCTTTGTCAAATAAGCGTCCGCGCCCTGGCGTATGCCCCAATAGCGGTCCGCGTCCTGCGTCTTGGACGTCACGAGGAATACCTTGATGTCCTTGGTGGCTGGAGAACTTTTCAGCAGACGGCAGACTTGGAAGCCATTGCGCTTGGGTAGTACGACATCCAACAGAACCAGATCCGGGGCCGACTCAAGGGCCTTCAATAGGGCTTCCTCGCCATCGGCGGCGGTGATCACGTTGTAACCGACTTGCGTCAAGGCGTTCGTCATCGACAGCAGAACGGTCGGGCTGTCGTCGACGCAAAGGATGGTCTTTTCTGCCATACAAGGACCCGCGGCCCACCGCGGGGCGGGCCTATCGCGAGCACGTATACAACTTGTACGGCGGGGGGTCTATGACCGGCTATATCCCAATGATCTAAGGCACGTCGGGATTTCTTCGTAGACAGCTCTAAGTAAAAGCCGGGGAGTTCCGGTCGAAATACCGCAGCTTAGAGTCGAGGCCGCGGCGGTATGGATTTCTCCCACCGCTTCACGCCGGTCCGGCGCAGTTTTCGCTTGAAAACCTTATCTTCGGCCGTGACATAAAGCGTGCGCAGTTCGGGACCGGCGAACGTCACATTCGAAATCAAGCCTGGTTGCGGTTTGTTCAGAATGGCGTTAATGCGCCCCGGTTGGTCGCTGATCTGGATGCCCTGTTCGCTGGTGATGTACAGAAACCCCTCCGAGTCGACCGTAAGACCATCGGCCAACGACTCGTCGGAAATGTCGGAAGTAACCAGCCGGTGAAACGGTTGGCCTCCGGCCAGCTTGCCGTCAGGCTGAACTTGATAAGACCAAACCCATTTGGAGCGGTAGTCCGCGACCGACAGGATCGATTGATCGGGAGAAAGCACGATGCCGTTGGGAAAGCGCGGTCCGCGGTCCACGACTGCGATCAGTTCGCGTTCCTTGTTGATCAGCCAGACCTTGCCGTTGCCCGGATCGGTGAAATAGATATCGCCGGAGGCGGCCACGACAATGTCGTTCGAGGGGACGTCCTCGGCAATGATCTCTTCTGAGCCGTCGCGCACGTCGATCGCCACGATCTGGCGTGCGCCGGCGCGGCAGGTGTAGAGTCTGCCGTCCGGCCCAAACGTCATACCGTTCGTTCGCTGGCTGCCCTCCTTGAATAGGGAGACGGCATCGGACTTTCCGTCGATCTTCCAAATCTCGCGGGCCTGCAGGTCGGTGAAATAGACATCCCCGTTGGGGGCGAGAGCTAGGCCTTCGGCGAACAAGTGGCCCTCGGAAACCAACTGCCAGTCTTCGGCTGGATCGAGGATTTCCATCACGATGTGCCGGGGCGCCTCGCTCTTACTGGCTCGGATCGGCTCAGTCCAATCCCGCCACAGCCACCGCAGCGCGTCCGGTAAGATGGCCCGGCCGTGCCGGTTGTTGTGACCTTCCTCGCCGATCACGAACTGGTGATCGTAGCCGGCGAACGCCAGCGCCGCTGCAAGTTCCTGGTTCGCATGAAACCACGAGCCGGCATAGATGTCTTGGTCGTTTCGGCCATCCTGCTGGTAGATCCGCAGCGGCAGCGGCTCTCGCTTCCTCACCAATTCCGGGTAGATGTTTCCCCCGCGCAAGTCCGTGAAGCTGCCCACAAAGGTCAGCACCCTGCGGAAAGCGTCCGGGCGATTCCATGCGGCGGTGAACGCGGCAATTCCCCCCGACGAAGACCCCGCGATCGCGCGCAAGTTCGGATCCTCGGTGAGCCCGAGCTCGTAGCGACGGGCGACTTCAGGCAGAATCTCCTCGATCAAAAAGCGAGCGTATCGCGGCCCGATCGCGTCGTACTCGTAGCTGCGGTTGTACCGTTCGCGCTGGTCCGGTCCAGCGGCAGGCAGCACGCCGGGTTGGACGAAGATGCCGATCGCGACCGGCATCTCGCGTTTGTGTATTAAGTTGTCCAGAACGACTGGCGTCATCCACGCCGACTGGCCCTCCGTGGAGACGAATCCGGCGCCGTCTTGGAAGATCATCACCGCGGCCGGGTCCGCGCCGGAATACTGTGCCGGGATGTAGACCCACACGTCGCGCACGGCGCCCGGGTAGATCTCGCTCGTCCATTGGAATTGCTCGATCTTGCCCCGCGGGACGCCCTCTTGCGCCTCCGAGTCCGGACCGAGCGTGTACTCCACCTGGCCGGCCAACGGGAGGTGGACCAACAGAAGGAAGCCTAATAGAAACTGGCGCATCGGCTTGCTGGCCCGGAATTATACCGGGAAACCGGTAACCATGCACGTTTGAGCGAATTCCAGCTAGTCGGCACTGGTAGACTGGGCGTTTGATTCCGGGGTCCGTGGTCTCGAAGAGAGGGGATAGCTAAGGAATGCCCGCGCCGCGCGTGATCGTCATGGGCGGAGGTCCGGCTGGCCTCACTGCGGCCTATCTACTCTCCAAGAGCGCGATAGCAACCGAGGTATTAGAACGCGACGACGTGGTCGGCGGCATCTCCCGCACGGCAACCCACGGCGGTTATCGATTCGATATCGGCGGCCACCGGTTCTTCACCAAGGTTTCAATTGTGGAAGATCTGTGGAACGAGATTCTCGGCGACGACCTGATCGTGCGCCGCAGGCTGTCTCGCATCTACTATCGCGGCAAGTTCTTCTCGTACCCGCTCAAGCCGTTCAATGCGCTCGCCGGACTGGGCCTGTGGGAGACATCGCGCTGTGTCGCCAGTTACGTCCGGGCCCGTATGCGGCCGATCTCGCCGGAGGATAATTTCGAAGCTTGGATCCGCAATCGCTTCGGCCGCCGCCTATTCGAGATTTTCTTTCGCACCTACACCGAAAAGGTTTGGGGCATGCCTTGTTCCGAGATTGAAGCGGAGTGGGCCGCTCAGCGCATCAAAGGGCTCTCGTTGTCGTCGGCCATCAAGAATGCATTGTTCGGTGAAACCGCACCGGGCAAACAAGGCGTCGTCAAGACGCTGATCGATCAATTTCAATATCCGCGCCTGGGGCCAGGCATGATGTGGGAACGGGCAGCCGAATTGGCGGAGGCGCGCGGCGCGAAGGTTCACCTGCGTACTCCCGTACGCTGCATCCATTGGAACGCGGACGGAGTCACTTCGATCCAATCGGATTCGGCGTCTTTTGCAGGTACGGACTATATCAGCAGCATCGCGATGGATGAATTAGTGGAGGCGCTCACGCCGGCCCCGCCGGCCGAGGTGCTCGCCGCCGCCAAGCGTTTGCGCTATCGCGATTTCCTGACCGTCGCCCTGATCATCGACAAGCCCGATCTGTTTCCCGACAATTGGGTCTACGTGCATGATCCCACCGTGAAGCTGGGACGAATTCAGAACTTCGGCAACTGGAGCCCCGAGATGGTGCCCGACTCCGGTAAGAGCTGCCTCGGCCTGGAATACTTTTGCCACGAAGGAGATGACCTTTGGTCCATGCCGGACAAAGACTTGCTTGCCCTCGGCGCCAAGGAGCTGGCTCAGCTCGGTCTACTCGGCGGCGCCAAGCTCGATGACGGCGCCGTCGTTCGCATGCCCAAGGCTTATCCCGTATACGATGCAGGTTACTCGACGGCGGTCAATATCATTCGCGACTTCATCGCCGTGCGGCTGCCCAATCTGCAACTGGTGGGACGCAACGGCATGCATCGCTACAACAACCAAGATCACTCGATGCTGACCGCCATGCTGGCGGTGAAGAATATCACCGGCAGTAGTTACGACCTATGGCGCGTCAACGTCGATGAGGAGTATCAGGAAGAGGGCGCCGCCATCACCGAAGAAGATCTGTTGCATTTGGAGTTGGGACAGCCGCTGGTTCCGAGGGGAAAAGGGAATTAAAGACAATCAGCCATGACCCTGGAGTTTCGCCCGATCGAAAGCGCCGACTGGAACAAGGTCAGGCGGATTTACCTGGAAGGCCTGACCACAGGCCAAGCGTCGTTTGAAAGCGAAGCGCCGACCTGGCGGCGCTGGGACGCCGCCCACAACGCCGATTGCCGCATCGCGGCCGTCGATCATGGCGTCATCGTCGCTTGGGGCGCTTTGGCGCCATTCTCCAACAGGGCTGTCTACAAGGGCGTGGCCGAGGCCTCCGTTTACGTGATGGCCAAGTGGCGGGGCCGAGGTGTAGGTTCCGCGACGCTCCACGAACTCATACGCCAAAGCGAAGTGGCCGGCTATTGGACTTTGCTGGCGAAGATATTCCCCGAAAACAAGCCGAGTCTCGCTCTGACCGCCAAGACCGGCTTCCGCGAAGTCGGCATCTTGCGCAAAATCGGCCGCCACGGAGACCGCTGGCGCGATGTCGTCTTATTGGAGCGCCGGGCGTCCCCGCTCTAGCGGGCGCTTCTGGTAGTCGGTATAGAGCGAGCCGAGGTAGCGGCTCGGCGTCGGGGCGGCCACCCAGGGCAGCCCCTTCTGCTCCTGCCAGCCTCGTATCCAACTCCCCGATGCCGACGGCATTTGCTGATAAACCGGGTCGAGCAGTGCCGTTTCCAAGGAGATGAATTCGAAGTCTTGGCGGCGGAACTGTTCCATGACTTCGTTGATGTGATCGTAGTTAAGCGCGTTCGCGTGCAGCAAAACCACGTGCGGCGTCTGGCGGCCCAGAACCGCCGCCGACAGCAAGGCGAAGTGCTTAATGCCCGCTTCCAGATACTCCAGGTAAGCCTTCACCACCGCTTCCTTGCGGACTTGATCGCCATTCCGGTCCGCCCAGGCGTAGATCTCCGCGAAAATCCAATCCTGCAAATCGATCGTGACCGGCGCAATCTTGTACGAGTGCTCTTCGAGATACCGCGCCAACAGCTCGCGTGCCGCCTGGTTCGCTCCGCGATGCAGGTACGGCGCTCGAAAATATTTCTGGCCCGCCAGCGGTTTCCCTAGCGCCGCCTCCAGGAACTGCTGGCCGCTCAGGATATCCGCGAAGTAAGCGTCGGGCTTCATCTCGTGGTAGTCGCGATGCGAAGTCGTATGATTGCCCAGCGCAGACCCTGCTTTGTCCCAGACTTCCAGCAAGGCGTGGAGATCTTGCGCATCCCACGACTTCGGCTGGAATGAGCTGCTCACGAACCCGGTTACCGGGATCTTCATCCGGCGCAGTTCGCGCAGAACCTTCTCGTTCCGCCGTATAAAGTCTTTGGGGTTGTTGAGCAGATCCTCGTGAAACGAATTCCTCGCCGCCGGCAGATCGTCGAATGTGACCGCGACGCTGCGTTTCGTTCGATCGACGGCAAAATGGAAGGGTTCCGCCGCGGCGCATGGCCAAGCCAGCAAGCTTGCCGCCGCAAGCAATACGCCCAAGCGTGCAGCAACGCCGCTCATTCGTATTCCCGCTTCAGTCGGTAGTCCAACTGAATGCTGGCGTAAGACATGCGGTAAGACGACAGGCCCGCGTTCGTGCGATCCAACGCCGAATTGGAATGTCCCGCTTGCAGCCGTAACCAGATGTTTTGGCGCAGTCTTTTCGCAAATTCCAGCGTCGAAACAAAAGGGATAGTCCGAGGGCCGCCCGCTTCCGTCTGGACCCCCGCGCCGAACTCCGCCACATAGTCGATAGCTCCGGGGATTCGTCCCTCCAGGTGCAAGGCGCCCAGGTAAGTGCGCACGAAGGCAGGACTATATACGTCGTCGCTGGGACGATCGTGCGACACCAATCCCATGCGCGTCCCTAGCCGGGCGCGTACCGGGCGCGTATCCACAATTCGCCGGAATGCCGAAAAATCAATGCTCTGTCTCGTCGTCGATGAACCGAAGGCGATCGTCGAATACCTCATGCCCAACTGAGTTCTCAGCGTGGGCCGAAGATCCGTTTCGGCATAGGCGTATTGCGTTTGAACCTGGCGTTGTATCGCACGGAACGCCGTCGTCGGCTCCCGTCCCACACCGCCGCGCAGGCGCACCCGGTCCGAGACGAGGTAGTTAGCCGAAGCGTCCAGATTCAGCCGGCTTTCCTTCACGCCATTGCCATAGCGCACCTGACCTGCCTGAGCGTGCGCCGTCAGCCTGCGTGCCACCTGGCCGGTCCAGCCGACCCCGTAGGTCGTCCAGTTCGCGCTGTCGCCGCGCTGGGTAAACTGCTGCCGGTTCACCCCAAACTCCAGCCGATGGCTGACCGATAACGGCGCTTCGAACTGCTGGCGTATGCCTTGAGAAACAAAGTCGTCCGTATCCGCGAAATAGTCGGCACGGGTTTGGAATGCATACCCGTACTCATACTGCAGTTCGTCCCGCAGCCTATACGACTCGCGGTCTCCCGGATAGCGCTGCGCAAACGTGCGCGCGTAGTCGCTGGCCGCCCGCGCGTTATTGGACCAACGCGCCGCCAGCGCCTTATGGTGCAAAGCGTCGCCTTGTTGCGCGTTCTCTTCCGGCAATGCCGCCAAGGTTTTCTCGGCCTGCAGATGGCGCCCAGCCCAATTGAGGACCTGCGCGCGTGATTTGACCAGGTCCCAGTGGTTCGGCAGCCGCGTTACGCTCTCGTTCGCTGCCTTGATCGCCGAGCCCAAGCGATTCTGATCCGCCAACGAGTGGATCAAACCGTTCGGAGCGGCGCTGGATTCCGGATAAAGGGCCGCGATCTGCTTGTACAGCCGCTCGGCCTGTTTCGGCTGTCCGCTCCAACGCAGCGCCAACCCCTTGCGCAGCAAGTTGCGCTCGTCCACATAGCCTTCAGCCAGCAACTCGTTCAGCATCACGAGCGCAATCTTGGGATGATCGCCGAACAGTTCCGCTTGGATACGGTCGGAACGCGCCCAAACCGGTTGGCTGGGCTCATGCTCGAACACATAGTCGAACTCCCGTTGCGCTTCCACATAACGTTCGTTCCACGTCAGAACGACGGCATAATCCCGCCGCACGCCCAGGTGATAGGGCGCCATGGCCACCGCCCGCCGTAGATAAGCGATTCCGAGATCGACCGATCCGTCGCGAGCCAAGGCAACGCCTTCGGCAGCCAGCGCGACGGCTTGAGCGTTCAAGGAGCGCCCCGTCTCCACGCCCGGCAGGTCGGTCCGCAGCGAGCTGGGCTCCGGCGCAAGCGCCGTCACGGGAGCCTCGGCGATCACAGGAGCCTCCGCCGCGAAGCGCACCGCCAGCGAGCGCCCCACGACCCCGGCTTGGTCATGGAATTCCGCTTCGGGGATCATCGCGACCAGAGCGCCGGCTTCGTCATATCGGCCCAGTTGCGCGAGCAGCCAACCGCGCCAAGCCAATATCTGGGAAGTTCGCTTCGCTCCTTGAGACCATGTCGCCAAAAACGCATGCGCCTCATCGAGTTGCCTCTTGTCCAGGAAGCATTCCACGATGCCGATTGCCGCCGTCTCGGAGTCGGGATAGTAGCCAAGAGTCTCGCGGTAGGCGCGCTCCGCCTCATCGCGCACTCCCGAGCGTCTCAGCGCCAGAGCGCGGCGCGTCAAAATCGCCTCTCGCTTGTCGCCCTCATCAATGAGACTTTGGTATAGGTCAGCCGCTTTATCAGACTGTCCTCCAAAGAGTTCCGCGTTCGCCATTTCGTGACGCGCCCAGGCTGGCTGCTCGGGATGCGTCAGTCGTATCCGGCGCAGAACCTCGGCAGCCCGGCGCCATTCGCCCGACCATCCCAAGGCGACGCCGTAATCTCTCTCAATGGTCCACTCTTCGGGCGCTAATCTCAGCGCTTCTTCATACAGCGCCAGCGAGTCTTGAGGCCGCGGAGATCGCGCCAATTCTCTCGCCCGGTCCGATAGTTCCCACGCTTGTCGCAACGGCGCTGGCTGCGCCGCCAACCCACCAGGGACGGCCAAGATCACCAGCCACAGCGTGATCCCGCTATTCCGCACCTTGACGCTCCAATCTCCAGGTCACCGGAGCAGACAAATTCAGCCGCTTCACGAAGCCTTTCGTCGAGTGGATGGCGCTGGACAACGACATCATCATCCAATAGAAACAGGGGTAGAAAATGGCGTACGGAAACTCGTAAATGATGTCCCGCTCGTACTTTGCGTCGATCAGCACGCCGACCAACAATTGCGCCAGGCAGCAAGCGAAGATCATCACGCCCCAATAGTTCGGAAACGGCGAGCCTCCATACGGGCTGTGTCCGAACAACATCCCTATGAGCCAAAAGCAGGTGATAGCCACGAATACCCACGCCCACAGAACCGAAAGGAAACTCTCGACATAAACCGGATACAAGCGGTAGTGCCGAGGCGTCCACAGGATCGACATATGGCGTTTTAGCGCCTGGCCGAGTCCCACCGCCCAACGGCAACGCTGCTTCCACAGCACCTTCACGTCTTCCGGCACTTCCATCCACACCAGCGCCCGAGGCTCGTAGCGGATCTCGAAATTATTCATCTGCAGCTTGAACGTGAGATCGATGTCTTCGGTCGACATTCCCGGCGAATACAGGCCCGCCTGAAGCAACGCGTCCTTGCGGAACATGCCGCAGACCCCGGAAACGCACATCACCCGGCCCCAAACGCGTTGCGCTCGGCGCAGCAGGCCGATCACCGAACTAAACTCCACAGCCTGCAACTGCGAAAGCCAATTGTTACGGTTGCGAACCCGTGCATTGCCGGCCACCGCGCCCACATTCGGGCTGCGGAAGTGCTGCACCATCACCTTCAGGACCTGCGGTTCGGGAATCGTATCGGCGTCCATCACCAGGATCAGATCGCCTTTCGCGCAGGGAATGGCATCGTTCAACGCCATCGCCTTGCCCTCATTAAACTTCTTGTCAAGAAGTCGAACGCGAGGATCAGAAAGGAAAGGCTTTACACGTTCGACTGTCCGGTCTTTGGAGCCGTCGTTGATGACGATGACCTCGTAGTTCGGATAGTCGATGCTCGTCAGACCCCGCAACGCCGAAGCGATGCTGGCCTCCTCGTAGTAGGCCGGCGTCAGAATGCTGACAAACGGCGTGAACGAATCGTCGTCCGGTTGTTCTCTCAGGTCATGCCGGTAGAAATACGTCAGCGCCGTCGTGATCCAGATCAAGCTGGTCACGATCGGGTAGATGCCGTAAAACTGTACCGCCAGCCAGTAGAGATGGCTTTCCTCGATCGCCTGAATCAGCCAAAGCATTGACTACGCACCCACAGCTTCCCTCCGTTCTTCGACAACGTCGTCGGCTTCCGAACCGACAAGAATCGGACGTCCTCGCGGCGGTTGCGGAGCCGGCGCCTTCGGCGTCTCATGCCCGTAAACCTTCGCGCCATCCTTCATCTCCACGATGAGATGGCTGTCGCGTAACGTTGCCTTCGGCGCCAGCTTGATGCGTCGCCCGAAGTAGTCTTGCGAAAAGACCGTCGTCGCTTGTGCGTTCGGCCTCGCGGGGCCGCGCCACTGGTAAAGAACGATGTTGAAACCGATCCAAAGCGCCAGCGCCGCGAGATAAAGCCACGTCGCCTGGGCAAGCCAGATCAGCGAATCAACCACCTCATCTATCGGGCTGTCGCGAAAGATCTTCGCGCCGAACCAGAAGAAGCCGAGCCACAGTGCCGCCATCAACAGCTGCGTAAACAGCCAATTGAGGCGCTCCGTGACGCTCCAGGACGGGTGCGGTTCGACTCTCGATGCTATGGCTATCATCGCGAGGTCGCACTCCACTTTCCTGGGCATAGCCCGGAAGGCGTCTCCTCTCTCGACCGATCTTCCACCAGTCGGCCAAGCCGGACAACTAACGGATAGCGGCGATTTCGGCCTCGGGATCTACCTAGCCTTAATTGGTATAACCCTTATCAATGGCGGGACTATAGTTTTCCCGCGCGCCAGGGAACCATCGTTGTCAACGGCTCTCGCGATATTTGCCAAGCGGCCGGTCCCCGGCCAGGTCAAAACGCGCCTCACGCCGGCCTTATCGCCTGAGGCTGCCGCGGGTCTCTATTGGGCCATGGTCGAAGACACCTGGGCCAGGGCTTCGGAACTCCCCAATGTCGATCTCCATTTGTTCGTCGATCAGCCCTGGGAAGGCTTCGACGCCTTGGCGAACGGCCGTCCCGTACTGCTTCAGACCGGCGACGATCTCGGAACACGTATGTTGTTTTGTCTGCAGTTGCTTACGACCGCTTACTTAAATCCTACTATCATCATTGGCAGCGACAGTCCGACGCTGCCTGCAGGCCATATTCAAGGCGCTTTCGCCCTCTTGCAAAACGATGACAACGCCGTCCTCGGGCCTGCCGAAGACGGAGGCTATTATCTGGTTGGCTGCCGCCGCACGCATCCTGAGATGTTTCGTGGAGTCGCTTGGTCCGCCGATCAGACCCTCGCCCAGACGCGATCCGCCTTTGCCGCCCAGGGCTACCAGACGCACTTGACGCCCATGTGGCGGGACGTCGACGTCATCGAAGACGTCCGCCGGCTCGCTAAAGAGCCCGTCGGACCATCCGTCCAGGCCTGGCTCCGCCAAAATCCGCTCTAAATACGGGCAGGGAAGTGTGCTCTCTCAGCCCGTCAGGGCGGGTCTTCTATACCGCGTCAGCGTCTTACAGCGGCCTGTCTTCCAGCTTGAAGGTCTAATGGCCTTCACGCCCAAGCCCGTCAGGGCGGCAGAATTAATAGCCCACAGCGCAAGCTGTGGGTAAT